>JBARIB010000220.1:0-14360 GCA_049799535.1 Allostellaceae bacterium
GGTCTCTGCCAGCGCTGAGCTTTAAGGCCCTGAAACAGGGCAAACGGCCTCCCTGCAGCGCGACCGTAGGCTTCTACTGGGTTTTTCGCTTAGAACGTCCAGAATTTATCGTCGGCCTGATCCGGGACACCTTCCCATTTTCCGCCGCGGAAGCGAAGGGAGTGGGGATGAGTCGGAGCACCCCCGCATCTGAAATCGGCGATCATGACGGTCATGTCTGCCTCCGATTGACCGGACTTAACCAGATTTTAGGCCTCCTTACTTCCGTAGAGCTGAAGGAGCCAATATTGATCTAGACAAGTTCGCGTTAGGCGGACTGAGCGGATTAACATTTCAGGAAATCGGCGATGAGCGACAAACGGCTTTTTCGCGCCGGCCGCCAATCCCGACGCCTTCTACGAGCCGAATTCGTTCAATGGCCCGGTCGAGGATCACCGCTTTGCCGAGCCACCACTCAAGCTCTCCGGTGACGCCACGCGCTACGACCACCGCAAGGGCTACGCCGACTACCGCCAGGCCCGTGACCTGTTCCGGCTGATTGGCAACGAAGCTCAGATGCGGCTAGTGAATAACATCGCGATGCGATGCAGGGCGTGCCGCGCGAGATCGTCGAACGCCAGCTCGGCCATTTCGCCAAGGCCGACCCGAAATACGCCGAAGGTGTGGCCCACGTGCTCGGTATGACTTTTCGGCAAGCTGCCGAATAAATTTTCGGCGCTCTGGCAGGCGTTTGCGTCGTCCTTGCTCAGCTCACCGAAGACGGCCGGTGGAGGCTGCGCATTAACATGGTCCCGGGCACTAACGCTCAGACGCAAACGCAAGATTTACCTTCCGTCATTCCCGCCAGCCCGCGAAAGCGGGAATCCAGAGGCACCCGAAAGTCATGCCGGAGAACAGGGACAAATGACAGCATTACGCGATCATTTTCATTCATTTCTCGACGGGGTTCGGCGCGAGGGCCGGTATCGAATTTTCACTGATCTCGAGCGGCACGCCGACCGCCCACCCTACGCAACCTGGCGCAATAGAGGCGCTTCCCGAGAGGTCGTCGTTTGGTGCTCCAACGATTATCTCGGGATGGGGCGCCACCCCGCCGTCATCAATGCAATGATCGAGACCGGGCTGCGGATGGGCGCCGGTGCCGGCGGGACTCGCAACATCTCCGGCTACAGCCATGCTGTCGTCGCGCTCGAGGCAGAGCTCGCTGACCTGCATCGCAAGGAGGCCGCGCTCGTCTTCACTTCCGGCTATGTGTCCAATGAGGCCGCGCTCGGCACGATAGGCCGATTGCTGCCCAATTGCCTCATTTTGTCGGATGAGAAAAATCACGCCTCTATGATCGCTGGGATCCGTGGGAGCGGCGCCGAAAAGCGAATCTTCGGGCACAACGATCTCGGCCATCTCGAAGGGCTGCTCCAGCAGACCGACCTGAGCCGCCCGAAGGTCATTGCATTTGAATATTTGTACTCGATGGATGGCGATATCGCACCCATCGCGCGAATCTGCAATCTGGCGAACAGATACAACGCGCTGACTTATCTCGACGAGGTCCATTCTGTCGGCCTTTACGGTTCGCGAGGAGCCGGCATTGCAGAGCGAGACGGGGTCATCGACCGGGTCGATGTCATCGAAGGGACCCTGGCCAAAGGCTTTGGCATCGTCGGAGGCTATATCGCGGCCGATGCAGTGATATGCGATGCGATCCGTTCAGCGGCTCCCAGCTTCATCTTCACGACAGCGATGCCGCCGGCCGTCGCAGCGGCCGCGACGCAAAGCATTCAGCATCTAAAGAAATCAGTTGCAGAGCGGATCGCTCATCGCCTGCAGGTCGACAAGACCCGCCGCGCATTGCGCCAAGCCGGGATCCCGATGACGTCTTCGCAATCGCATATCATCCCCGTCCCGATTGGCAATCCCGTGCTCTGCCGAGAAGCCTCGACCCTCTTGTTGGAGAGCTTCGATATCTATGTCCAGCCGATCAATTATCCGACGGTACCGAAGGGCACCGAGCGGCTTCGCATCACGCCGACGCCGTTCCACACCGATCAGCTGATCGACGGTCTGGCCACTGCATTGCGGGAAATCTGGGGGAGGTTGGCACTGCCGCTCGAAACCAACGTAGTTCCAATAGCCCCCGCCGCGAGCTTCAGGCCTGCCGCTTGATCGGGGCGATCTTTTGCCGTCCCCGTTGCGCAGGGCGCAGGTTCCCGTCAGAGTGAACTCCCGTCAGCTGAGCCGGGGGCACCGCATGGCCGATTTCACGATTTACCTCGGAAACAAGAACTATTCGTCATGGTCGCTCCGGCCGTGGCTCGTGCTCAAGCACACGGGTATTGCGTTTGACGAACTGGTTATCCCGCTGTACGAGCCGGCGAGCAAAGCGACTATCATGAAGTATTCGCCTTCCGGAACCGTGCCGGCGTTGCGGCACGGCCAGCTCGTCGTTTGGGATAGTCTGGCGACCTGTGAGTATTTGGCCGAGTCTTTTCCGACCTTTCAGCTTTGGCCGAGGGATCCCGACGCGCGCGCGATTGCCCGTTCGGTCTGTGCGGAATTCCATTCGGGTTTCCAGGCCTTGCGCGGTCACCTGCCGATGAATGTCCGTTCAAGCTTTCCCAATCGCGGCGTAACCCCCGAAGTCCAAGCCGAAATCAATCGCATCATGGCGATTTGGCGCGATTGCCGCAAACGCTTTGGAGAAGGGAAAGGCGAGTTTCTGTTCGGGCATTTCAGCATTGCAGATGCCACCTACGCACCCGTCGTGACCCGCTTCCGCACTTACAAGATCGAGCTCGAACGGGACGCCGATGCCTATTGCAATACAATCATGGCGCTCCCGGCAATGCAGGAATGGATTACTGCTGCCCGCAACGAACCGATGATCATCGACGCCTACGAGTTCTAGGCGCCGCCGCATGGCAGCTTCGCGCGCTCAGCCACGGATTGCGCCTTACGGTGCTTGGTCGTCGCCGATTACCTCCGACCTTATCGTCGCCTCTTCGATCGGTCTTGGCGAAATACAGATCGACGGCACCGACCTCTACTGGCTCGAATCCCGGCCGCAGGAGAGTGGTCGTTCAGTCCTCGTCCGCCGTTCGCAAGACGGCATCTCAGCCGATGTTACGCCGCCCACGCCGGCCGGCGGTGCGGGGCCTTTTAGTGTCAGGACGCGGGTCCACGAATATGGCGGTGGCGCTTATCTCATCCACGTCGGCGTTGTTTATTTTTGCAACGATGCCGACCAACGGCTTTATCGGCAAGAGCCGGGAGCGGCGCCTGTCGCAATCACCCCTGAGCCCAGCGTGCCGCGAGGGCTGCGTTATGCGGACGGCGTCATGGATGCCGGACGCGGTCGGATGATTTGGGTGCGCGAGGACCATACCACTGCTGCGCCGGAACCGGTCAACACACTGGTCGAAATCCCGCTCGATGGATCGGCGCCGCAACGGGTGCTGCAGTCGGGGAGAGATTTTTACGCGGCGCCGCGGCTGAGCCCTGACGGACATAGGCTCGCATGGCTGGAATGGAGCCACCCGAATATGCCGTGGGTCGGCTGCGAATTATGGGTGGCCGAGATTGCCGCTGACGGCTCGGTTGGCCGTAACCGGCTGGTTGCCGGCGGTGATGACGAGTCGCTCTTTCAGCCCGAATGGTCGCCAGATGGCACCCTCTACTTTGTCTCCGACCGTCCTCAGGCCTCTCTCGGCGAAAGATGGTGGAATCCGTTCCGCGCTCGGGGCGACGTGCTGGACGGGCACTGCGCGGTCGAACCGGTCTACCCGTTGGCGGCGGAATTCGGCAGAGCGCAGTGGCAGTTCCGAATGTCCACTTTCGCCTTCCCCTCGGCGACCGAACTCGTCTGCAGTTATGTACAAAATGGGGTACAGCGGCTGAGCGGGGTCGATCTGGTGACTCTGCAGGCCAATCCTATCGCCACCGAATACGAAGACATCTCTTCGCTCCGCGCGAGCGGAGGCCGAGTTTTTTTCCGCGGCGGCTCGCCGGGGCTGCCGCCCGCTGTGGTCGAACTTGACTTGGCCTCGAGCCGAGCCGCCGTCGTCAAGCTCTCGACGAGCCAGGATGTCGAAGCTTATCGTGACTATCTCTCCGTCCCGCAGCCCCTGACCTTCGAGACCGATAACGACTTAGAGGCTTATGGCCTGTTTTACCCGCCGCGAAACCCGGAGTTCTCGCCACCGGCCGGCCAACTCCCGCCCCTGATCGTACATTGCCACGGGGGCCCGACCGCCGCCGCTTCCCCGACCCTGAGCTGGGGGACCCAATATTGGACGAGCCGCGGTTTTGCCGTGCTCGACGTCAATTATGGGGGCAGCACCGGCTATGGCCGCGAATACCGCCTTCGGCTGCAGGGCAATTGGGGGATCGTCGATGTCGCCGATTGCGTAAATGGCGCGCGGTATCTCGCGGAGACGGGGCGGGTCGATCTCGAAAAATGGGCGATCAGCGGCGCGAGTGCCGGGGGCTACACGACCCTCGCCGTGTTGACCTTCCGCAAGGAGTTCAAGACTGGGGCGAGTTACTACGGCGTCAGCGATCTGGAGGCACTGGCGAAAGATACCCACAAGTTCGAGTCGCGCTACCTCGACGGGTTGATCGGACCTTATCCGCAACGCAAGGACCTCTATGTCGCGCGGTCGCCGGTTCACAACGCTCGATTGCTCGCCGTGCCGGTCGCGTTTTTCCAGGGCGCCGAGGACCGCGTCGTCCCGCCGCGACAGGCAGAAGAGATGGTCGAAGCCCTCCGCGGGCGACACATCCCGTTTCTTTATCTGTTGTTCGACGGCGAACAGCATGGCTTCCGCCGCGCCGAGAACATCAAGCGAGCGCTCGATGCCGAGCTTTACTTTTACGCGACCTTCTTGATCGACCAGAGGCTGGAATTCGCCGCTCTGTGACACGCCCTTCCCGTTGCCGGCGATCAAAGCCCGCGAGGCAATCTGGAGCTACCGTGCGCTCTTCCTGAGCTCAGTGACCCAAGTCGTCGCATAAGATGGGATTGCGGCGATTTTCGAGGAGCTCGCAACGTTGTTTGCGCGTTCGGGATCGGTAATCCACCCGGAGCCAACCCGCCTGAGAGTGCTGGCCTAGATAGGCATGGCCCTTACCGCGGGGTTCCGATACATACCTCCGCTGCTGTCGCGCCAGGGTGATCCTTTGACTGAGTTCAGACGCCTCGTTGCTGCCGCCGTCGTCTTCGCGTTGCTGCAAACCAGCGCGCTCGCTCAATCTGGCAGAGTTTATGACGTCGGGTTGATCACGTCTGGGGCACCCGACACGGCCATCCAGCGTCCAGGCACTATCCCCATCGTCGTCACGAACTCAGGCGATCCCGTCGATACCGGCCTGGTTTCCGCTCCGTAGTTTTGCCTGTATAGCGTTAATTATGACGGTAATTACCGACACCGGCGCGTTGACCCGGTTTTGCGAGCGGCAGAGGGGCGCGGACTTTGTCGCGGTCGATACTGAGTTCATGCGCGAACGGACTTATTGGCCGATCCTGTGCCTGGTACAGGTGGCAGGCCCTGAAGGGGCGGCCGCAATCGACACGCTTGCCCCGGAAATCGATCTGGCGCCGCTGCTCGCGTTGATGTCGGATCAGAACACGCTCAAGGTGTTCCACGCAGCGCGCCAGGACATAGAGATCTTTTTCAATCTGTCGGGCACAGTTCCGAGCCCGCTCTTCGATACTCAGATCGCGGCAATGGTATGCGGCTTCGGTGACGCGGCCAGCTATGAAACGCTTGTCGCAAAGCTCGCGCGGGCCTCCCTCGATAAATCATCGCGATTTACCGACTGGTCGCATCGGCCGTTGACTGAGCGGCAGATTCGCTACGCGCTCGCCGATGTGGTCCATCTCCGCACTGTTTACGAAAAGTTGCAGCAACAGCTAGCATCGACTGGGCGGGGGACGTGGTTTGCCGAGGAAATGGCCGAGCTCTCCAACCCTGAGACGTACCGTAGCGAGCCGAACGAAGCCTGGCGGCGGTTCCGCTTGCGCGGCCGGGTCGAGGCCCGGTTTTTCGGCGTATTGCGCGAGCTGGCGGCTTGGCGCGAGGCGGCGGCCCGGCAACGCAATCTGCCGCGCGGGCGGATCATGCGTGATGAGGCGGTGTTGGAGATCGCCGCTCACGCGCCGCCGACGGTCGAGGCTTTGGCGCGAACTCGTAGCCTCGGCAAGGGTGTTGCCGAGGGCAAGCTGGGCGGTGACATTCTCGATGCAATTCGGCGCGGGCTCAATAACGCGACGGCGCCACCGGGGCCCCCGAGGGCGGATTCACCGCCAGGCCTCGGCCCTTTGACTGAACTGCTTCGCGTCTTATTGAAGCAGCGATGCGAGGACCACCAAGTGGCGCAGAAGCTTCTGGCCTCCGCGGAGGATCTCGAAGCGATTGCCGCCGACGACCACGCGCCGGTGAAGGCCCTTTCCGGGTGGCGGCGCGATATCTTCGGCAAAGACGCCCTGGCCTTGAAGCACGGCAGGCTCGGCCTGACGGTCCGCCGGAACCGCATCACCCTCGTCGAGCTGGCGGACGGCGCGAGCGATGAGCGGTAGTCGCTCGCCTAAGCTAACCTCTTGTGGCGATCTCGCTATACGCTCGCAAATATTCGCGTCTCATGCCGCCTGATTAACGCTCTTGTACCGAGCCACCGGGCGATTGAATCGAGGCGGCGCTGTACCGTTTCACCAACAAGCAAGCTGTCTTCCGATGGCACCTCAAGCATAAGTGTGTTGCCAGTGCGCCCCAGCCGAAACTCGCTCAAGAGTTCGAGCCTGCCCGCGCACAAGGCATAGGCGAGGCGCAGGGTAAGGCCGAGAGTGCGCGCCTCCTGGCTCATTTGGTCATCGAGCAGCCGGCGAGTGGGCTCTTTGACGGGATCGTCGACAGGACCGCCATAACGGGCGTGCAAGGCAGACGCCACGAACACCCGGTCGGAATGAGTACTGCCCGCGAAAGGCAGCGTCAGACTCCGGATGAAAGCCTGTTTGGCGCGGTAGTCGGGGTGCTCGCTCCACGCCAAATCGCTCAGCCAGCACGTCGCGCGATGACGCCGGCGCGCGATTTCCGAGAGAGTTGGGAAGAGAGGCGACGCCCATTCCTGCAGCCGATCACCCTCGAGCCGGAACCGGCTCTGCCGCCGGCCGACTGCCATATAGGCCGCGATCAAAGGATCCGATACGCGATCCTCTGCGGGAATGCGTCCATGCGCATAGCCTTCCCGGAGCCCGAGCGCAGAAAAGATCACCCGTCGTGGCTCCCCGATATTGATGAGCCCGCGCAGTACCAATGCCGCGAGCGGCACAACTTCGAGGCGCTTACGGGAAATCGTCGTTATTCTTTCCAGCGACTTGCGCGATTGCCGGCTGATGACGTCAAGAAAGCTTTCAGCCTCCCTCCGTGTGAGAGTGTAGCGGTGTATGATATGGAGCGGATATTGGGTTTGCTCCATATGTAGCCGGGCAATCGCGCGCGCCGCGCCGCCGACCAGGTAAAGGTTTCTTCCTGCTGCCGCCGATAACACTGGTACCGGGGTGAGGGTGCGTTCGATAGTCTCTGATAAACCCTTGACGCTGTCGCCCATCTCGGCCAAACGCAGCGGGCCGAGCGGCAGGCTGATACCCGGACTGATCTGCCCGGCAACGGCGCCGCCGGTCGACGAGGCGGGCGGGCTCACTCGCACCAGTTCGATGCTTCCGCCGCCGAGATCGGCGACGACGCCATCGGCGTCAGGGATCCCGGCCAGGACTCCGGCGGCAGACAACCGCGCCTCTTCAGCCCCATCGATGATGTTCACGCGCACGCCGCACTGCAGCTCCACTTTTGCGGCAAACGCTTCGCCGTCACGCGCGTCGCGCACGGCAGCCGTCGCCAGCACCGCAAGGTCATCGACGGCGATCGCGTGGGCGAATGCGACAAAGCGGCGCAAATTCAGGAGAGCAAGATCGACGCCTTCCGGATTTAACCGGCCGGTAGAGGCGATGCTCCGCCCCAGACCGCACATGACCTTTTCGTTAACCAGTGGAAACAATGCAGCGCCGAGCCGCTCGAAGACGACCAGACGCAGCGAGTTCGAGCCGAGATCGATGACGCCGATGCGCTCGGCAGTCGCAATCGGATCCCGATCCGACATCGGATCAGCGAACGACTAGCCTTGGGTGGCTTCGCCGCAATGCTTTGCCGCGGCCGGACAAGCTCGGATTCGTCATGAAATAAGCGTGGGCGGAAAAGGCTTCCTCATCGGCCGGTACGCGCTTATACGCTCCGGAAGGAAACAGGCTCCAACTCTGCACGGTATCGCGGAAATTCGCCACCATGATCTCGTCCAGCACTTGGCGGTGCACGGTCAAATTTTCAATCGGGACCAACGCCTCGACCCGACCATCGAAGTTGCGCGGCATCCAATCGGCCGAGCTGATAAAGACCTTGGCGCGGTCCGACGGCAGTTTGCTGCCGTTGCCGAAACACACGATCCGTCCATGCTCGAGAAAGCGCCCGATAATGCTTTTGACGCGGATATTCTCCGAAAGCCCTGGGACACCCGGCCGCAAGCAACAGATGCCGCGAACAACGAGATCGATGGCGACCCCTGCCTGCGAGGCCTGATAGAGGAGATCGATGATGCCCGGGTCGACGAGCGAGTTCATCTTTGCCCAAATCTGCGCCGTTTTGCCCTGTCTTGCGTTTTCGATCTCGGCCTCGATCAGTTCGGCCAGTCGAGCTCTGAGCGTTAGCGGCGCGACCGCGATTTTCTCAAGGCTCGCCGGGCTGGCATAACCGGTCATGAAATTGAACAACCGCGCTGCATCCCGGCACAGCGCTGGGTCGCAGGTGAAGAACGAGAGGTCGGTGTAAACCTTGGCGGTGTAGGGGTGGTAGTTGCCGGTCCCCAAATGGACGTAAGAACAAAGCTGACCAGCCTCGCGCCGCACGACGAGGGACACTTTTGCGTGCGTTTTTAGCCGTAGAAACCCGTAAACGACTTGTACGCCGGCGCGCTCGAGATCGCGGGCCCAGCGGATATTTGCCTCCTCGTCGAACCGCGCTTTCAGTTCGATCAGCGCCGTTACCGATTTCCCGGCCTCGGCCGCCGAGGCGAGCTCGCGGACAATTGGGCTGTCCTCGCTGGTACGGTAGAGGGTCTGTTTTATCGCCACAACCGCCGGGTCGCGGGCCGCCTGCCTGATGAACTGAACAACTACGTCAAAGCTTTCGTAGGGGTGGTGGACGATGATGTCCTTTTGCCGGATCGCGGCGAAGCAATCGCCGCCGAAATCCCGAATTCGCTCGGGAAACCGTGCATTGTAGGGAGTGAAGACGAGGTCGGGGCGCTCATCGACAATGATAAGCTCCTCGAGATCGTTTAGACCGAGGATGCCGTCGGTTGCGAAGACGTCCGCCGAAGCGGTATCAAGCTTTTCCATCAGGAAGCGCCGCAGATCGGCAGGCATCGTCGAGTCGACCGCAAGGTGGATGGCGTGACCTCGCCGTCGCTGCTTGAGCGCCGTCTCATAGAGGCGGACGAGATCCTCAGCCTCCTCCTCGATCTCCACCTCGCTGTCGCGCAAGAGTCGGAACACGCCCTGAGCGACGACCGCGAAGCCCGGAAAAAGGTGATCGAGGAAGAGCGCGATCATTTGCTCGATTGGCAAAAATCGGATGCGGCTGCCCGGCAGACGAACGAATCGATCGATCGATGGCGGGATCAAAGTCAGCGCCTGCAGCCGAACACTGTCGCTAACGCGCTCGAGCTCCAGCGCCAATCCAAAGCCGCGATTGGCGACGAACGGGAACGGGTGTGCGGGGTCGATAGCGAGTGGTGTCAGGACAGGGAATACTTCGGCCATGAACCTGTCCTCGAGCCAGGCCCGATCACCCGGTTCAAGATCCGTCGGCTCGATGACACTGATTGCAGCCTCATCGAGCTGTCGTCGCAACCCTCGCCAGGTTACCTGTTGATCGGCCATGAGCTTGCCGGCCCGCTGCCGGATTTCATCGAGCTGCTGCGCCGGAGTAAGTCCGTCCTGGCTCGAGGTCTTGATGCCGGCGAGGTGCTGACCCTTCAGCCCGGCCACTCTTACCATATAGAATTCGTCGAGATTATTGGCCGATATCGATAGGAACCGCACGCGCTCGAGCAACGGATGACGCAGATTGTCGGCCTCGGCGAGGACCCTTTCATTGAAGGCGAGCCAGGACAGCTCGCGGTTAATAAAGCGTGACCCTGTCCGCAGGTCGAGGGACTGGATCTCAAGTGCTTGGGTGTTCGTGCTCACCGCCGCTCTCCGGGGCAGCTTGGACGGGATACTATGACACGGATTCTATCGTCGCGGTGGAAGCGTGTCATGTCAGCCTTGGTGAGTCGGGGACTGGATCGCATTCGCGACACATGGCGCCCGTGACAAATCCGTGCAACGGTGCCGAAAAGCCGCGTTATTGGGCGAGGATGCCGACGATGACCGTGTTACACCTGCTTCGCCATGCGAAATCCAGCACTAAAGAGGGTGTAGAGGACCACGACCGCGGATTAAGTCGACGCGGTCGCGAGACGGCGCGTCGGGTCGGAAAGCATCTTCCGTCGAACCTAGGTGTGCTCGATCTCGTCCTCTGCTCGAGTGCGCGGCGGACCCGCGAGACTCTCGATTTGGTCCTCGCCGGCTTCATGCCCCCGCCGCGCTGCATCGTCGAGGATGGGCTTTACCTCGCCAGCGCGGACCGGTTGATGGACCGTTTGCGCCGGATCGACGATCGTGATGAGAAAGTTTTGTTGATCGGTCACAATCCCGGCATTCACGAGCTTGCCGTCGCACTCGCTGACAAGAGCTCAGCAAATTTTGGAGCGCTCGCCTCCGGGAAGTTTCCAACAACAGCATATGCAAGCTTTCATGTGCCAACCGCCTGGTCGGCCTTGGGGCGCGCCCAGCCCGAGCTCATTGCCTATGTCACGCCAGAATCCAAGGCCCACGGCAAAGAATAATCGCGTAATTCTCCCAGGACTTCACGGACCAGCGGGATAGTAACCGCGCGAGCTTCCCGCAGCGCGGCGGCGTCCAGCCGTTCCGCAACATTTGCGGCCACGGCGAAGGAGCGTTCGATGTGCTTCACGAGGTACAGGATCAGCTCCGGCGTGACCCGCAGCTGCCGGTCGGCGAAATGCTTCACGAGAACGGCGCCAAGGAGGGCGTCGTCCGGTCGGTCGATCCCGACGGCAAGGGTGCCCCGCAACCGGGAGCCGAGATCGTCGAGCTTAATGGTCCACGACGCGGGCGGCCGGCGACCGGTCATCAAAACGCTTCCCTGACTCTCCAGACAGGAATTGTAAAGGTGGAGCAAGGCTCGCTCGCAAGCTCTATCGGCATCATCGATGGCAACCCGATACCGCCGCGCGGCAATCAGCTCCGCTACCCGATCCTCGTTCAGCGTTGCTCCGCTTACAGCCGTCGCCGCCACGCGCTCGCACCAGACATGAACTAGATGCGTCTTCCCGCAACGCGCCTCGCCGTGCAGCAACAGCGCAGCATTGGGCCAATTCGGCCAACTATCGATCCACGCGACGGCCATGGCGTTACTATCGGACACGAAAAAATCTGCGCGGCCCAACGCCGGTCGCCGCGGCAGATCGAAGGTGAGCTGAGTCGTCATATCGCGTGCTCGGAGCGGGCGAGTATGCGCGCCCACCGCACCAAATAAATCAACCCCGAAACGACTGTCGTCGCGGCGACCGCAATGCTCAGAACAAAGTCTACAGGGCCGGCCTCCGCCCCGAGACCCAATCGCGCCAGAACGTAGCAGATCACAGTGACCTGCACGCCGGTGTTGATCTTGCTGATCAACAGCGGCTGAAAACTTTTTGGCATCTCGGCCAACGTTTGGATCAGCACGAAGCCGCCGATGATCATGAGGTCGCGGAACACGACGAGCACCACGAGCCAAGGCCACAATTGGCCGGCAATGCCCAACGTGACATAGACGCTGACGAGCAGCACCTTGTCGGCGAGCGGATCCAGCAGGGCGCCGAGCCGTGTCCGACGGTCAAACCGTTTGGCAATGAAACCATCGAGCGCGTCGGAAACTCCGGCGACCACAAAAACCCAAAAGGCGATCCCGTAACTGCCCTCGAGGATAAGCGAGATCGCTAGCGGCACAAGGAGCAGCCGCCCAAGCGAGATCAGATTCGGCAAATTGAGCCCGAGCCGATTCAGCATCGCCGCTCGTCTGAATGAGCCCGATATACTAGTTTGCTGCACTCGATTGCTGGATCCGCCACAGCGGATCGCCACCACCGAGTTCGAGATTGACCTCGGCCAGGCTGGATTTGAGCTGGTCCGGACTGCCGACATATTTCAGTTCGATTTTCGCCTCCTGACGACTGAGCGCCAGCAGGTCGATCTTGCGAATCGTCGTCACCGAGGCCAAACGGCCGCGGATCTGCAGCCATTCGCCGAGACTGCCGATAGGCACGGTCGCGCTGAGGCTCGCTTGCTGGTCGGAACGCGGGGGAACGTTTGGCTTTGAGCGGCTTTCGATTTCGCCGGCGACCGCCTCCGCCACCCGGCCAAGAAAGTCGGCTTCGCTCTCTTCGGCATTGATGTCATAAGAGTTCGCGCGCGTATCGACCAGGCGCCCGGCACGGTACCGTTTCAGGCTGACTTCGAGCCCCGCCAATTTGCTGTCCTGATGCCGGGCTGTCGCCTGGGCGACGACCACTTCGGAGCCTCCATTTCGCCTGGCTACCGCGGCGATCGGCTCCGAATCTCCAGAGACTGCTTTATCCGCATCGATCGTCGCCACATCGCCGGCATCGCCGAGCGGCAGCACCAGCGGGGAGGGCCCAGATCGAGCCGGAATCCGTCCCCAAGCTGTGCGCCAATCGTTAGGGTCGTCCCACAGTGTGAGGCTTGTTGCGTCCTTGTAGACCGGAAGGACGACAACCGACCTGCTGCCGGTGTCGGCAGTGCCCTTGGCGCCAGCCTCCGAAGCGGGCTTGGCGGTGCTCTCTGTACCACTTTTACTGGCGCTCTCGGTATTTGCTGTGTCAACTACCCGGACGATGCGACGCACCTTCGAAGGGCGAAAATGGAAGGTGAAATCGGCGATATAGCGCACCGCCGACATCCGCTCGTTGGCCACTTCGAAACTCTCGACCATATCGGTAATGGCCTTGTCGTCGAGCTTTGGCATCGTCGCCGGTTCTGATCCGCCCGACAGTCGCCCGATTACTGCGGCCAGCGCCCTTCGCTGACCGTCGATCCGCGCCAGATCGCGGGCGGCCGTGGCGCTGTCCGCCGTTGTATCCACCTTCACTGTTGCGGAGTAGGCGTCGTCCGAATCCTGCGCCAGAAGCGGGCCGGCACCCAAGACCGCAAGCAACAGCAGTAGAGCGCAGATAAAGAGGCGGCGCGCTCGCCCTCTGGCGGTCGCGGTTGCTAGCCGTGGCGCCATTGCAAACCGTCTCCGATCCGATATCCTCGCGGTGGTGAGCCGCTGAGAAGCGGTCATACAGCAGTTTTTGTGAGGACGCCATCGGGACCCCGAGCCGCGATACCCTCGACCTCGGTCCGGCGCCGCGATCCCGGAAAACGGCGATGCCGCGCCTGAGAGTTGGCGTGCTGATCTCTGGCCGAGGCTCCAACCTCAAAGCGTTGATCGAGGCATGCGACGAGCCGGATTACCCGGCGGAGATCGTCCTGGTCATCAGCGATCGATGCGAGGCGCCAGGGCTTGGAATAGCAGCTGCGGCCGCTATTCCCGCCGCAGTCATCCAGCATCGTGACCGGCGCGCCTTCGCGGCGGACGCCGAGCTGCTGTTGCGCGAGCAGCACGTAGAGTTCGTCTGCCTCGCCGGCTTCATGCGCGTGCTGGATACCGGCTTCGTCGAGGCCTGGCGCAATCGCATGATCAACATTCATCCATCATTGCTACCGTCCTTCCGCGGGCTGCGTGCGCAGCAACAAGCGCTTGAAGCCGGTGTTCGCTTTGCCGGCTGCACGGTCCATTTCGTCCGCCCGGAGCTCGACAGCGGCCCGATCATCGGCCAGGCGGTCGTACCGGTGCATCCCGATGACGATGAGGCGCGGCTCTCAGCCCGCATACTCGAACTCGAGCACCGGCTCTATCCTCTCGTCTTGCGTCTGGTCGCAGAGAACCGGGTGCGGGTCATTGGCGAGCGCGTCGAGATCGAAGGCGCGACAGCCCCCGGGACGACATTGCTCAATCCGTCCGCGCCGGGCGCCCGACCCCTTGTTCCATCGAATGGTTGAGCTATACCTGCGCCAAATTATTCATGAGGATGGGGAGTATGGCGGTAATAGACCCCGATTTCGAGCAACACCGCAGGACCTG
>JBARIB010000221.1:0-20409 GCA_049799535.1 Allostellaceae bacterium
CGCGGATCGCCGCGGCGGCGGTCGGGCCCGGCGTCTCGGCCGCACCCGCCTTTACCGGGCGGGTCAATCTGCATGCCGAGGCGCGCGGCGTCTTTGTCGTCGATCGCGAGCGGCTCGATCGACTGAACCTCGTGCACGAAGCGGTCACACTTGGCACGTTGCCACCCTTTACCGTCGTCGAGCCGCGCCAAATGGTCGCGACGATCAAGATCATCCCGTTTGCCGCCCCCGAAGCGGCGATCCGCGACTGCGCCAGGGCGGCGATTACCGGCGGGCCGTTACTGCGCGTGGCGCCCTTCCAGTCGCTCGCGCTGGGTCTGATCCAGACCCTGCTTCCCGGACTGAAGGAAAGCATCCTCGACAAGACCCGGCAGGTAACCGACGGGCGGCTCGCGGCGCTAGGCTGCCGGCTTGTTCTTGAGGAACGTTGCGCCCACGCGACCGGGGATCTCGCCGAGTTAATCCGGGAGGCGATGGCTCGCGAAATCGACTTGTTGCTGATCCACGGCGCGTCCGCGATCCTCGACCGCCGTGATGTGATCCCGGCGGCGATTATCGCCGCGGGCGGGCGGATCGACCACTTCGGAATGCCGGTCGATCCGGGCAATCTGCTGCTCCTTGGTCATGTTGGAGAGCGGCCGGTGCTTGGACTGCCGGGGTGCGCCCGTTCGCCCAAGGTCAATGGCTTGGACTGGGTGCTCGAGCGACTGGCGGCGGGGCTGCGGGTCGGTTCTGGCGAGATCATGCGCATGGGTGCGGGCGGTCTGCTCGCCGAGATTCCGTCGCGGCCGCTTCCCCGTGCCGAAGCGAGGCCGCCGGCGGAGCAGAAGACAGAGACGAAACCGCACGGCCCTCGGATCGGCGCCGTGCTGCTCGCGGCCGGGCAATCGCGGCGGATGGGTGGCCCGAACAAATTGCTGGCCGATATCGATGGCTCTCCAATGGTGGCGCATGTGGCACGCAGGCTGCTGGCGTCGCGGGTGCGCCCAATCATCGCGGTGCTCGGCAACCAGGCCGAGGCAGTGGATGAGGCGCTCGGCCAGTTACCGGTCGAACGGGTGCGCAACCCCGAATTTGCCGGCGGGCTCTCGACTTCGCTAAAGCGTGGCATTGCCGCATTGCCGCCCGAACTCGACGGCGCGCTAATTTGCCTTGGCGACATGCCGTTGATCTCCGGCCGGCACATCGACAGGCTCATCGTGGCATTCAATCCGCTCGAGGGGCGCGCCATCATCGTGCCGACCCGCCGCGGCAAGCGCGGCAACCCGGTCTTGTGGGCGCGACGCTTCTTCCCGGAAATGGCCGAACTTGGAGGCGATGTCGGCGCCAAGCACCTGATCGGCGAGCATGCCGAGCTCGTCGCCGAAGTCGAAATGGACGACGACGCCATCCTCGTCGACATTGACACGCCCGAAGCGCTGGACGCACTGAGACAAAAGAGGAAACCTGTCGTGGATGCGGCTTGCTAGAGGGAGGACCGGCCGATGGAGAGCACGCGAGATCCGGTTCCATTCCGGCCGTACCAGCCGGGGACCCAGCCTCCTTATGACGCGCCCGCCTATGGCAGCACCCACAAACGGCATCCGCAGGAATCCCTGGTGCCGCTGCCGCATACGATCACCGAGATAACCGGCCAGCGATTCAATCCCGCCCAGTTTCCGCCGATCCCCGATCTCTCCGTGGTGAACGGCAAATCGGCGCTCGGCGAGCGCATCATCGTGCACGGCCGCATCACCGACGAAGATCGCAGGCCGATACCGCACTCGATTGTCGAGATCTGGCAGGCCAATGCTTCCGGTCGCTACCAGCATCCAGGCGATCAGCACGACGCGCCGCTCGATCCGAATTTTCGCGGCGAGGGCCGGGTCTTTACGGACGAGGACGGCTGGTATCGGTTCACCACCGTAAAACCGGGCGCCTATCCCTGGCGCAACCACCACAATGCCTGGCGGCCGAACCACATCCATTTCTCGTTTTTCGGGACTGGCTTTGCGGCCCGGCTGATCACCCAGATGTACTTTCCAGGCGATCCCTTGCTCGTGTTCGACCCTATCTTTCTGTCCATCCCCGACGAGGGCGCGCGCAACCGCCTGATCTGCAAGCTCGACATGGGGGCCACCGAGCCCGAATGGGCGCTAGGCTATCGCTTTGACGTCGTCTTGCGTGGCCGCGAAGCAACACCGATGGAAGGCTGAGGATGCCGAGCGCCACCGGCGGGCAGACGATCGGACCGTTCTGGCACTTGATCGAGCACCCGGAATGGGCGGATTTGACCCGCTTCGGCGCTACCGGTACGCCAATCACGTTGGTCGGTTCGGTCGTCGATGGCGACGGCAACGCCGTTACCGACGCCGCCGTCGAGCTGTGGCAGTCCGATCCACCCGCAGACGACCGTTTTCCGGGTTTCGGCCGCTGCCGCACGGACGAGCGGGGTGAATTCCAATTCACGACACTGAAGCCGGGGCCGGTGCGGGGCCGCGGCAATGCGCAACAAGCACCCCATTTCGCGATCACCCTTCATGCCAGGGGCCTGCTCAAAGGCCTCGTGACACGCGCCTACTTCGCGGGCGAACCGCTCAACGAGACCGACCCGCTCTTATCGTCAATCGAGGATCCGGTGCGCCGCGCAACGCTGCTCGCCCGGCCCGACCGCGCCGACCGTTGGAGAATAGACATCCGGCTTCAGCGCGGAGCGCATAGCGAAACCGAAACCGTATTCCTGGACATCTGACGGTAAGGTGGGGAGAGCGGAATGAAATTCGGTTATTTCACGCTCAGCGATAATCACTACGAGAACAACCGGCGGGAGGCGAACGAGTTTGTCGCCGATATATTGGACGAGGCGGTTTACGCCGAAGAAGTAGGCCTGCATTCCGCCTGGATCGGCGAACACCATTTCAGCACGCTGGGTGTACTCTCCTGTCCGGATCTGGTGCTGGCCAATGTGGCGGCCCGCACGAAGTGTATCCGCCTCGCGCCCGCCGTCACCGTGCTACCATTGCATCACCCGATACGGGTGGCCGAACAATGGGCGACCCTCGACCTGCTCTCCGGCGGCCGCGTCGATTTCGCTGCCGGCCGCGGCTATGACCGCCGCGAGTATCTGCCGTTCCACGTGTCATTCGAGGACAACCAAGCGATTTTCGAAGAAGGCATGGAGGTTGTCCGCCGTCTGTGGTCGAGCGACAAACCGATCTCGCATCATGGCGGGCACTACCGGTTCGACAATGTGGCGATCACACCGAAGCCGGTGCAGCGGCCCTTGCCGGCCTATGTCGCCTCGTTCTCGCAGCCCTCGATCGAGCTCGCTGGCAGGCTCGGCTGCGGCCTCATCGTCGCGCCCTTCGCGGCGGCGATCAGCTATGGCGGGTTAAGGCAAGTGGCCGAGCTTTATCACAACACTTGCACCAAGCACCGGCAGCCGTCCGGGCGGCTGATGTGCAGCTATTTCATCCACTTCGCCGATAGCAAAGCCGAGGAAGAGGCCGCCCGCGCGCGGCAGATCCGCTACTACAAGGAATGCGTCATCGCCGCGTTTCCCGGCGACCCGAGAACAGCGCCGCCGAGCTACCGCTACTTTATCGGCATGGTCGAGCGGCTGCGCAATGTCGGCCCGGCGGACCTCACGGAAAACTCGGTCCTGCTCGGCTCGCCGGCCCACATCACCGATACTTTGAAAAAAGTCGATGCCGCCGGCTTCGACGAAGTCATTCTTTACTTTAATGTCGGGCTGAAGCCGCACGCGCAAGTCAAGGACGAGATGGCCCGCTTCATGTCTGAGGTGGCACCGGCGTTCATCTAGTCAGCAACCGCAGAGAGCGGCCGCGCGACGCTCTCCAACGGCTGCCTTTCGGCTTTGACGCCGATCGCGAGTTCGGTTAGCGCCGCCGCGATCATCAACCCTGCACCGAGCAGATAACCGTGGAACACCGCACCGCGCTCCCCCGAGCCCACCAGGGTGCCGAACAGCCACGGCGAGACGACGCCCCCCAATGCGGTGCCGACGGCATAAAAGAGCGCTATCGCAAGAGCTCTGGCTTCGATCGGAAAACTCTCGCTGACGGTCAGATAGGCGGCACTCGCCGCCGCCGAGGCGAAGAAGAAGATGCCCGTCCAGCACAGAGTCAGCTGCGAGGCATCGAGTACGCCTTCGCGGAAAAAATATCCGACAATCGCCAACAGCACGCCCGAGATTGCATAAGTCGAGGCGATCATCGGCTTGCGGCCGACGCGATCGAACAGAGGGCCGAGCAATAGCGGTCCGCAAAAATTGCCGAGGGCGAAGGGCAATATATACCAGCCGATCGAGCCCGGCGGCACGCCGTAAAACTGCGTCAAGACGAGGGCGTAAGTGAAGAAAATTGCATTGTAAAAGAACGCCTGCGAACCCATCAGCACGAGCCCAAGAACGGCCCGCTGCGGATAGTCCCGCACGATCGCGAGGACCATACGCGCCACCGGGGTGCGAGAGGAGACGGCGAGCCGGATCGGGGAGCCGGCCGGCTTTGGCAGCTCTGTCTCGGCTGCGCGCTCGACCCGGCGCTCGATCTGTTCGATTACTGTCTCCGCCTCACCAGCGCGGGCGTGCAGGATCAGCCAGCGCGGGCTTTCCGGAATGAACTGGCGCAAAAACAGAATGATCAGTCCCAA
The DNA here is from genome assembly GCA_049799535.1 of Allostellaceae bacterium. Classification (GTDB taxonomy): domain Bacteria; phylum Pseudomonadota; class Alphaproteobacteria; order ATCC43930; family CGMCC-115725; genus AP-15. Next base: position 4,651 of record JBARIB010000221.1, read on the forward strand.
GACTGCGCCGATGCCGAAGGCGGCGCGCCAACCCCAATCCGCGGGCAACAAGCCGGGTTGCAGGAAGGCAATCGCGCCTCCGGCGCCCAATGCCGCGCCGAGCCAAAAACTGCCGTTGATCGCAAGGTCAGTCCGCCCGCGGAAACGCGCCGGGATCAATTCCTGAATCGCCGAATTGATCGCGGTATATTCACCGCCGATGCCGGCGCCGGTTAAGGCCCGGAAGGCGGCGAAGCTCCAGAAATCCCAAGAAAAGGCGGTAGCGGCCGTCGCGGTCAGATAAATACCCAAGGTCACCATAAAGAGTTTTTTGCGGCCGAAACGGTCAGTCAAATATCCGAATAATATCGCGCCGGTAATCGCGCCGACGAGGTAGGCGCTGCCGACGAGCCCAACTTCCGCTGCCGTAAAATGTAAGACCGGGCTCGCCTGCAATGCTCCGGCGATCGAACCCGCCACAGTCACTTCGAGCCCGTCGAGAACCCAGGTGATGCCGAGCGCGACGACGACAAGGGTATGGAAGCGAGTCCAAGGCAGCCGATCGAGCCGCGCGGGAATGTCCGTCTCGATAATCTTCGCCGTGTCAGACATGTCCCTGCTAACAATCGGCGCTCGAGGAGTTCGTCCCGGGCCCGAAAATCATGGCCGCTGCCTGCATCCGAACCTATCCTTTAGGAGCAGCGTGCTCGGAGGTCGCCGCCCATGAAGCAATTCGGCATCGGTCAGCCGGTCCGCCGTGTCGAGGACCGGCGTTTTATCACCGGTCACGGCGGCTACGTCGACGATATCAGCCGCTCTCGTCAGACCCATGCTTTCATGCTGCGCTCGCCGCATGCGCATGCTTACATAAGGGCGATCGATGGCACAGCGGCGCTATCTGCCCCCGGCGTGCTTGCCGTCTTCACCGGTGAACACCTCGCACGAGACGGGATCGGCACGATCCCTTGCCTCAGCGCAGTAACCAATCGCGACGGCTCACCCTCCGTTCTGCCGCCGCATCCGGCAATCGCCCGCGATCGCGTGCGGCACGTTGGCGATACGGTCGCGATGGTTGTGGCCGAAAGCGCTGCCGCAGCGCGGGACGCGGCCGAGTTGATAACGGTCGACTACGAACCGCTGCCCGCCGTGGTCGAAACCGCACGCGCACTCGATGCGGGCCAGCCGCAGGTCTGGGACGAAGCTCCGGGCAATCTATGCTTTGATTGGGAAGTCGGCGACCGCGACGCGGTCGAGCGGGCGATGGCCGCGGCGCATCACCGGATCGTCCTGGAGCTGGTCAACAACCGTATCGTCGTCAACTCCATGGAGCCCCGCGGCGCGCTTGGCGAATACGACCCTGGCGAGGATTCCTACACTTTGTGGAGCTCGACCCAGGGCTCGCATTTCGTGCGCAACCTGCTCGCCGACACCGTCCTCAAGGTCCCGGAAAACCGCATCCGGGTCATCACGCGCGATGTTGGCGGCGGCTTCGGCATGAAATTGTTTCTGTATCCCGAGCACATCCTCGTGCTGTGGGCCGCAAAGAAGATCGGCCGTCCGGTCAAATGGATTCCCGACCGTGCCGACGCCTTCATGACCGACACACAGGGCCGCGACAATGTCACCCGTCTCGAATTGGCGCTCGACGACCAGCTGCGGTTTTCGGGGCTTGAAGTCGGGCTCACCGCCAATATGGGCGCCTATCTCTCAAACTACGCTCCCGAAATCCCGACAGTGTCTGGAGCAGTCATGTACAGCGGTGTCTATGGAATCCCGGCGATCCACGTCGGGGTCAAAGGTGTCTTTACCAATACGACGCCGGTTGATGCTTATCGTGGCGCCGGCCGGCCGGAGGCGGCGTATGCCGTCGAGCGGCTGGTCGATTACACGGCGCGCCAGCTGGGGGTGGCGCCGCAGGAACTGCGCCGGCGCAATTTCGTCAAACCCGAGGACATGCCGTATCGCACCCCGCTCGGCCTCAACTATGACAGCGGCGAGTTTGCCCGCAACATGGATCAGGCTCTGGCCGCCGCCGATCTCGCCGACTTCCCGGCACGGCGCGCCGAAGCCCGGTCGCGGGGCCGATATCGCGGGCTTGGTCACGCCGTCTACATCGAGCAGTCGGGCTTCCCGCCCGACGAATTCGCAGAATTACGTTTCGACCCCAGCGGCACTCTGACGGTCCTGATGGGTACGCAATCATCGGGCCAGGGGCATCAGACCGCGTATGCGCAACTCGCCGCAGAGCGGCTCGGCGTCGCGCCCGAGAAGATCCGCGTGTTGCAGGGCGACACCTCGGCGATCTCGTTTGGCCGCGGCACCGGCGGGTCACGATCGCTGCCTGTCGGCGGTGCGGCGCTAGTCAATGCCGCCGACAAACTGGTCGCGAAGGGGCGGCGCATCGCCGCGCATCTATTTGAGGCAGCAGAGGCCGATGTCGAATTCGCCGACGGCGTCTTCAGCGTGACCGGAACGGACCGCCGCCTCGGCATCGAGGATGTCGCACGCGCTGCTTTCGATCCGGCGCGGCAGGCGCCGGGTGTCGAGCCCGGCTTTGACGAGAGCGGCCATTTCACACCCCCGCAGCCTACATTCCCCAATGGCTGCCACGCCTGCGAGGTCGAAATCGAGCCCGAAACCGGTCATATCCACATCCTGCGCTACCTGGTCGTTGACGATTTTGGCACGGTCATTAACCCGCTGCTGCTCGCCGGCCAGGTGCAGGGCGGGGTGGCACAAGGGGTCGGTCAGGCGATGCTCGAACGAACCGTTTTCGACCCCGAGACCGGGCAGCTTCTGACCGGATCGCTGACCGATTACTGCATCGCTCGCGCCGAGGACCTGCCACGGATAGAGTTTGCCTACAATGTCGTGCCGTGCCGCACCAACCCGCTCGGCGTGAAGGGCGCGGGCGAAGCCGGCGCGATCGGCGCCCCGCCCGCACTGGTCAATGCGGTCGTCGACGCTCTGGCCGAGCTTGGGATCGAGCATCTCGACATGCCGCTGACCCCCGAGCGCATATGGCACGCTGTCCGCGGCGCCGCGCAGCGGAAAGCGGCATGAGCGCGACCCGCGAGCATCTGCTAGAGGTGGCGCGGCGCGCGGCACTCGCCGCCGGTGAGGCGATCCTCGAGGTTTATGCGACGGCCTTCGATGTTCGGCTGAAGGCCGACAACACGCCGGTCTGCGAAGCCGATCTCGCTTCGGAGCGGATCATCGTCTCGCTGCTATCCGAAGCCTTCCCCGATATCCCGATCGCCTCCGAGGAATTGTGCGAGGCGGAAGGCCTGCCGCGCACAGCGGCGCGCTTCTGGCTCGTCGATCCGCTCGACGGGACCAAAGAATTCGTCGCCAGGAACGGCGAATTCTCTGTTCTGATCGCCTTGGTCGAGGACGGCGAGCCGGTCCTCGGGGTCGTCCATGGTCCGGCGGTAGGCGTCACCTACAGCGCCCGCGGGCCGGGAACCGCGACCCGCTGGCGCAATGGGGGCCGGCCAGAACCGATCCGTGCGCGCGCTCCATCGCCGGACGGGCTCGTCGTCATCCACAGCCGCTCGCACGAAAACAGCCGTCGGCTCGCCGAGTTTCTGGCTTACTACCCGGTGCTCGAGCGGAAGAAATGCGGCAGCGCCCTCAAATTCGGCGTCATCGCCGCGGGTGAAGCCGACCTCTACCCGCGCTTCGGTACGACGATGGAGTGGGACACTGCAGCCGGACAAGCCATCCTGGAGGCAGCCGGCGGCCGGGTCGAAACCTCCACCGGGGCTCCGCTACGCTACGGCAAACCCGGCCTCAAAAACGACGGCTTCCTCGCCTGGGGACGCCGGTCCGGAGGATAAATTCGCCCGCGCGGCGTCTTGCGGGGACACACGCCACCCAGGTCACGCACTTTTCCCTTCGGCCGTTTCCTCTAACCCCTCAACGGCTTGACCCCGGGTGAGTAAGTGCTTACTTTGCCGCTGCCATGGCGACGACCCGTCTAGACAGCGACGAACGGCGTAAGGCGATTGTCGCAGCCGCTGTGCCGCTCTTCGCGCGGAGGGGCTTTGCCGGCACCACGACCAAAGAGCTCGCCGAGGCGGCCGGCATTTCCGAGGCACTGCTGTTTAGGCATTTTCCCAGCAAAAAACATCTTTACAGCGAGATTCTGCGCCTGGGTTGTGAAGGCGATCCGGCACTCGAGCGTTTGGCCGCTCTCGAGCCGTCGACGAAAACCCTCGTGTGTATGATCACTTTCATGGTGCGTTACTTTTTTCTCGGCGGCGTCGATGGCGCCGAACTCGACACCCGCCTTCGCCTCGTGCTGCACAGCTTTCTGGAAGACGGGGAATACGCCCGGGAGCTCTTCGAAACAATCTCCCAGCGGGTCCACCCGCTGTTCGTGGCCTCCGTCGCGGCGGCCGCAGCCGCCGGCGACCTCAAAGCCGAACCGATCGCCTCGGCTAATCGGTTCTGGTTCGGCCATCACGTCGCCGCCATGGTGGCCTTTGTGTCGCTACCCGGCCGAGCCTCGGTGCCTTATCGAGGCCCGGTCACGGCGCTGGTCGAGGAGGCGAGCTGGTTCATTTTACGCGGCATAGGCATGAGGGATGCAGCCATTGCTTCTGCCCTCGCTGCCGCTGGGCAGTGTGCCGCCGAGCAGTTTCCGCTCCAACTCCCAACCACTTCGTAGTGGAGTACGCCAATGGACGGCGAACGGATGGTACCTGCGGAAGGACTGCTCCGCGACAGCGGTATCGGGCGCGCGACGACGCGCAAACCGAGGACATTCCGCTGGCTCGTCATTGTCGGCCTTTTGCTGACCGTTGTGCTCGGCGGTCTATACGGTTTTAACCGATTCCGCGAGCGCGCGATCGCGACCTATTTCGCCAACAACAAGCCACCGCCCGCGCAGGTCAGCGCCGCCGAGGTCAAGACCGAAGCGGTGCCGCGCTTCGCTACTGGGATCGGCTCGGTCACCGCCGTGCATCAGGTCACGATCAATCCCGAGGTCGGCGGCCGCGTTACGAAGATTTTCTTCGAGCCCGGAGTCTTGGTGAAGGCCAGTGATCCGCTGGTCCAACTCAACGACGCGCCGGAGCGCGGCGACCTCGCCAGTTACGAGGCGCAGGCTCGCTGGGCCCAAACCACATTGGAGCGTTCGAGCCAGCTCGCTCAGCGTCAATTTGAGGCTCGGGAGACTGTCGACCAGAAACAGAGTCAGCTCGATCAGGCGCGGGCGATGATCATCAAGACCGATGCGCTGATCGCGCAAAAACTGATCCGCGCTCCGTTTCCCGGCCAGCTCGGCACCCGCCAGGTCGAGGTCGGGCAATACCTTACTCCCGGGGCTCGGATCGTCACATTGACGGATCTGTCGACGCTGTACGTCAATTTCACCCTTCCGTCGCAGATGCGCTCGCAGATTTCGGTCGGGCAGCGAGTTAACGTCACTGCCGACGCGTTCCCCGGTCGCGCCTTCGACGCGGAAATTACAACGATCGAGCCCCAGATCAGTGCCGATACGCGGACGATGACTGTCCAGGCGACCATGCCCAATCCCGACAACGCTCTGCTGCCCGGCATGTTCGTCAACGCTGCCGTGGTGCTCCCGCCGCAGCGCGATGTTATGGTCCTGCCGGAGACCGCTGTCGACTACACGCTCTATGGCGATAGCGTCTATGTGATTCACGAGGACGGCAAGGACGCCAACGGCAAGCCGATCCTCAAGGCGGTGCGCACTCCGGTCAAAACCGGGGCGCGGGTCGGCGGCAAGGTGGTCGTCCTCCAGGGTGTCGAACCGGGCGAGCGGGTCATCGCAGCGGGTCAGGTCAAGGTCCAAAACGGTGCACAAGTCGCGATCAGCGGCGATCCCGCGCCACAGCCGCCGGCCGCTCTGACGCGAAACTGATGTTGATGCCCTCCAGCGGCACTCGATAGCACGTAGGGCTGGTTAGTCATGTCCTTTACCGACATCTTCATCCGCCGCCCGGTGCTGGCGCTGGTGGTCAGTCTGCTGATCCTGCTGATCGGTCTGAAGGCGATGACCGGCCTGCAGATCCGCCAATATCCCAAATTGTCGAACACGACGATTACGGTCACGACGATCTATCCCGGCGCCTCGCCCGATTTGATGCAGGGGTTCATCACGACGCCGATCTCGCAAGCCGTGTCGACCGCCGAAGGCATCGATTATTTGACCGCGTCGTCAATTCAAGGGACGAGCACCGTCACTGCCTATATCCGGCTGAATTACGACCCGAGCCAAGCCCTGACCGACATCATGGCCAAGGTCCAGCAGGTCAAGTACCTGCTTCCGAAAGAATCGCAAGACCCGATCATTACCAAATCCACCGGCCAGACCACCGCGGTCATGTATATCGGCTTTGCCAGCCCAGAACTCTCGAGTGCAGCGATCTCGGATTATTTGACCCGGGTCGTACAGCCGCTACTCGCTACGGTCGACGGTGTCGCCTCGGCCGACATCCTTGGCGGACAGACCTTCGCGATGCGGCTTTGGCTCGACCCGGCGCGGATGGCGGCGCGCGGGATTTCGGCGAGCGACGTCGCGGCCGCGATCCGCGCCAATAATTTTCAATCCGCGCCGGGCCAGGCCAAAGGCTATTTCACTATCACCAATGTCAACGCCGATACCGGGCTTGCCGACGCCCAGCAGTTCAACAAGATGGTGGTCAAGGCAAAGGACGGCGCAGTGGTCCGGATGGAAGACATCGCCACTGTTGATCTCAATGCCCAGAGCTGGACGTCAAGCATCGCGATGAACGGGCAGCACGCCGTGTTTATCGGTGTGCAGGCGACTCCGACCGGCAATCCGTTGTCGCTGGTGGCGGGTATTCGCGCCCTGCTGCCCGAGATCGACCGCAACCTGCCGCCTTCGGTGAAGATGCAGGTCGCGTACGATTCGACGAAATTTATCCAGGCGTCGATCAACGAGGTCAAGTCGACCCTCGCCGCCGCAGTCGTCATCGTGATCGGTGTGATTTTTCTGTTCCTCGGCAGCCTCCGCGCCGTGCTGATCCCGGTCGTGACGATTCCGCTGTCGCTGGTCGGCGCCGGCATCATCATGGCGGCACTCGGCTTCAGCCTGAATCTGTTGACGCTTCTCGCGATGGTGCTGGCGATCGGGCTGGTGGTCGACGATGCGATTGTCGTCCTGGAGAACGTCTATCGCCACATCGAAGAGGGCCGCACCCCGGCACAGGCCGCCCTGATCGGCGCCCGCGAGATCGCTGGCCCGGTGATCTCGATGACCCTGACCTTGGCGGCGGTCTACGCCCCAATCGGCTTTCTCGGCGGCGTCACCGGCGCTTTGTTCCGCGAATTCGCTTTTACCTTGGCCGGCGCCGTGATCATCTCCGGCGTGGTCGCGGTGACGTTGTCGCCGATGATGTGCTCGCTCCTTCTTTCCCGCGAGATGCTGCACGGCCGCTTTGTCCACCTGATCGACCGCGGTTTTTCGCGTTTGGCCGAGTGGTATGGACGCAAGCTGGAACGGTCGCTCGACTATCGCCCGGTGACGGCGCTGTTCGCCGCAGCCGTCTTTGCCAGCCTCGCATTCATGTATATGAACACGAAGTCGGAGCTCGCCCCCGAAGAGGATCAAGGGGTGCTCTTCGCACTGACTAAGGCGCCGCAATATTCCAATCTCGATTACCAGGAGGCCTATACCGACAAGCTTGACCAAGCCTTCAGTTCGTTCCCCGAGACCGATCTGCGCTTCATCGTCAACGGCAGATTCGGACCCAACCAAGGCATTGCCGGCGCGATCCTCAAACCCTGGGGCGAGCGCTCGCGTTCGGCGCAGCAACTGAAGCCCTTGATGCAGCGAAAGGTGTCCGCCGTCGAAGGGATGAACGCTTTCGTCTTCTCACTGCCGCCATTGCCCGGATCGATCGGCGGCCTGCCGGTGCAGATGGTTATTTATTCGACCGGCGGGTACAAGGACATCTATTTGGCGATGGAGAAGATCAAGGACGCGGCACGCAAGAGCGGCCTCTTCATCGTCACGGATAGCGATCTCGCTTTCAACCAGCCGACAATCCAGGTCAAGATCGACCGCTCGAAGGTCAACGAGCTCGGGCTGACCATGCAGTCAATCGGCGATACACTGGCCTTGCTGGTCGGCGAGAATTACGTCAACCGCTTCAATCTCGGCGGCCGGTCTTACGAAGTGATACCGCAAGTGCCGCGGGCCGACCGTCTGACGGCGGATACTTTGACGCGTTACTACGTTACGACGCCGTCGGGTCAGCCCATACCGCTGTCCAATCTCGTGACGCTGTCGACGGACACCCAGCCCAATTCGCTGACCCAGTACAACCAGCTGAACTCCGCGACCTTCCAGGCCGTGCCGATGCCCGGCGTGACAATGGGACAGGCGGTCGATTTTCTCGAGCAGCAGACAAAGAATTTGCCTGCCGGCTTCAGCCACGACTATCTCTCCGACACGCGTCAATACGTGCGCGAAGGCAATCAGCTGACAATCACCTTCGTTTTCGCGCTGATTGTGATTTTTCTCGTTCTGGCGGCGCAGTTCGAGAGCTTGCGAGATCCGCTGGTGATCCTCGTCAGCGTACCGATGTCGATGTGCGGGGCCTTGTTGCCGCTGTTCTTCGGCCTGGCAACGATGAACATCTATACCCAGGTCGGGCTCGTCACCTTGATCGGACTGATCAGCAAGCACGGGATTCTGATGGTAGAGTTCGCCAACACGCTGCAAGTGCGTGAGAACCTCGACCGCCGGCGCGCGATCGAGCAGGCCGCTCGAGTCCGCTTGCGGCCCATTCTGATGACGACGGCGGCTATGGTCGTAGGGCTCGTGCCGTTGCTGATGGCGACGGGTGCAGGCGCGGCGAGCCGTTTCTCGATCGGCGTCGTAGTCGTCGCCGGGATGTCCGTCGGCACCCTGTTCACGCTCTTTGTCCTGCCCGCTGTGTATACGGTATTGGCGAAGGATCACCTGGCCGCCACGCGGTCGAGCCGGGTGCACGAACTTGCGCAGGTTTCGTGACCGCCCGCTCCTTGCTCCATGGGCCGTGGTCGGCAGGAACCTCATCCAACTGTCGGGCGTTGAAAATTCGCTCCCTTCTCGCAGCGAGGGTGGGAGAGTTTCACTACTAAGGCCTCGCTAGCGAGCCAGCATCCGAGAGTTGAGGAATTTTGCGATGGCTGAATCGGACACGTATGACGGGGATAAGTCCCCGCAGCAGATCGAGGAAGACATAGCTCGCACCCGGGTTCGGCTATCCGCGACTATCGAAGCCCTGGAGCGCGAGCTCGCCCCCGCTCGGGCGGTCGAAAAGACCGCGGACATGCTGCGGAGCGCCTTGGAACCGGCTCCAGGTCCCTTTCGCCAGCAGCTCTGGGCCTATGCTATCCCGCTGGCGCTGATCGCAACCGGCCTCGGCTGGTTGTTCGCGCTGCGACGGCGCAGCTTTCAGGCGCCCCCACGCGTCGAGGAAACGCTAACGGAGCAGGTCGAATTGGGCGAGACGCCTGTGCCCGCGCCATCCTTTGCCGCTGTTGTCGAGCCCGCGGAGCCGCTGTCGGTCGGCGACGAAAGGACCTCCCTCTAAAAGCAATCGCCAGCGGGCGCGCCGGATGGCGCGCTCTTTAATATCGATTTAGCCAACAGTGGCGCTCGAGGCGGATTCTTGCCAGCCGAGAACGAAAAGAAATAAGGCGGCACGGGTGCGGGGCGGCTGCATCCGCCCCGCGCGGTAAGTCGTAGGCGCGGCAGGATTTCGAACCTGCGACTCCACCGGTATGAGCGGCGTATACTCACCAGCTGAACTACGGGCCCCGACTACGCTCACTCATCGAGGGAGTCGCCGATCGGTGTCTCGAGACTGATTGGCGCCTTGGCGATCTTCAAAAACCTCGCGCACCTTGTCGAGCGGCATTATGAGCTCCTCGGAGGTGCGCGCGCGGCCGATCTCAGCAGCATCGTACGTTGGCCTTCGCCATCCAAACCTCTAGACTCACACCTTTTAGACAGCCGCGGAACGCCCGTGCGACCCGCAGTCGCGATCTGCCTTCTGAGCGCGGTTCTCGCCGCCTGCGAAACCTATCAGCCAGACCCCGTCGGCAATCGACCGGACCTCCTCCCGGCCGTCGACGAGCTCAGGATCGCACCGTCCGATCTTCCGCTCCCCGAGCTCGGCACGCATCCATTCGACCCGTCTCGGCCGCTCGATATGGACGAGGTCGCGATGATCGCCGTAGTCAACAATCCGGGCCTGAAGGCGATGCGGGATCAGGTCGGGGTCGCCGAAGCTCAGGCATTTGCGGCCGGATTACTGCCAAACCCGCAGTTTTCGTTCGCTTATGGCGCCCTGATCAGCGGGGTGGGGGCGACCACCAGCTCGATAAGCGCAACGCTTGGGGAGGACATCGTGCCGCTCCTGACGCGATCCGCCCGCCGGCGCGCGGCCTCGGCGAATGAGCGTAGCGTCCGATTGAACCTTCTGTGGCAGGAATGGCAAATGGTGAGCCAGGCTCGCACCCTCTTCACGAGAGCCGTCGAACTCGAGCGTCAACGCGCAGTGATCGATCAATACCGAAAGCTCTTCAACGATCGCTATCAACGCTCGAATATCGCCATGCAGCAGGGAAACGAGACCTTGCCGACCGTTGTCAGCGATCTGGCCGCCCTCCAAGCCGTCGAAGCCCAGCTGCACGACACCGAGCAGTCGATCCTGAAAAACCGGCACGATTTGAATGCGCTGCTTGGCCTAGCCCCCGAAGCGCACCTCCGCCTGCTCGATCAGGTGTCGGTCCCGGCCATTGATGCCGCAAAATTGAACGGCATCTTGCGCGACTTGGCGCGGCGGCGACCGGACTTGCTCGCTCTCGCGGCCGGCTATGAGAAGCAGGAGCAAAAGTTGCGGCAAGCGATCATCGAACAGTTTCCCAAGCTCAACATCGCACCCAACTACACCAACGACACGACACCTGTTTACACGGCAGGCCCCACGATCACGATCAGCCTGCCGATTTTTGACCGCAATCAGGGTAATATTGCTATCGAGCGGGCGACGCGCCAGGGCCTGCGCGACGAATACCAGGCAAGATTGGATACCGCTTACGGTGCGGCCGAGCGCCTGATTACCGAGCTAAACCTGATCGAAGCGCAATATCGCGAGAGCCTCGACAGCATCGGCCGATTACGTGATGCGGCAAGTGTTGCCGACCAGGCCTATGCCGCAGGTAATCTCGACGAGCGTAGCTATGTCGATCTCCATGCCTCGCTTCTCGCCAAAGAGATCGAGACTCTCAAGCTGGAGCAGACTTTGATTGAGCAACGCATCGTCTTGCAGACGTTGATCGGCAGCGATATTCCGGCGCGAAGCACGAATCGTTTCTCCTTCCAATGATACGACGCATTCGCTTTCTTGCCGCCATCGCGTTGCTGCTGGTGTGGGCACCGAGCCGCGCGGAGCCTCCGCCCGAATCCAGCGTCTTAATAGAAACGGCAGCGCCTCGCGAGCAGCTGCTGAGGCACACAGTGGACGCTTACGGAACTGTCGCGACCGGTGAAGATGCCGTCCTCGGCATCAGCTTCCCGCATGCCGGTCAGATCTCTGTGCTTCGCATACGCGCCGGTCAGGTGGTCAATGCCGGCGAGCCGCTGCTCGATCTGTCCACCGATCCTTCGGCGGCGCTCAGCTATCAGACGGCTGTCGCTGCCCTCGAATTCGCTAAGCGCGACCTTGCTCGTATCAACACCCTCGTCGCACAGCATCTGGCGACCAATGCACAGCTCGCCGCTGCCCAGAAGGCGGTCGACGATGCAATGGCGGCAGTCGAGGCCCAGCGGAAGCTCGGCAATGACCGGAAAACCGAGGTCGCGACGGCGCCATTTGATGGCTATGTGACGGGCGTTACGGTAGCGCTCGGAGATCGGGTTCAGCCGAATACGACGGTCATCAAGCTGGCGCGCACCGACCGCCTGCAGGTCACGGTCGGTCTCGAGCCCGAGGACGCCAAGCAGGTGAAGATCGGGATGAAGGCCGAGGTCGCGCCGATATTCAGCCCGAGTCGCCAATTGAACGGCGTCGTGCGCGGCGTGACGGGCTCGGTCAATCCGACAACAAGACTGATCGATGCCTGGGTGGACCTGTCGCCCGCGGACCCGCTCGTCCCAGGCACTGCCGTTTCGGTCCAGATCGTGGTCGAGGAGCATATCGGATGGGTGGTGCCGCGCGATGCTGTGCTGCGGGACGGCACGGGCGATTACATTTTCCAGGTGATCGGCAGCAAGGCGGAACGGGTACCTGTCAAGACCGGGATCGAGACGGATAAGTTCACTGAGATCATCGGCGGCATTGACCCAAAACATCAAATCGTAACGGTCGGGAATTATGAGTTGCGAGACGGCATGGCCGTCCGTGAGGGCGTACCGAAGTGAATTCGGCAGCGCTCAGCGAATGGGTGGCTCAGCACAGGCGTTCGCTGCTCTTCTTGCTGATGTTGCCGGTAGCTGCAGGCCTCGCCGCTGCATTCTCACTGCCGGTTGCATTGTTTCCCAATATCCAGTTCCCAAGGGTCCGGATCTCGCTCGATGCCGGCGACCGACCTGCCCAGCAGATGGTGCTTCAGGTCACGACCCCGGTAGAGCAGGCTCTCCGCGGGATTCCGCGGCTGACCGATGTCCGCTCGGCGACCACCCGCGGGATGGCGGAGATCTCGGCCACCTTCGAGTGGGGCACCGACATGATCGCGGCGACGCTTCAGGCCAACGCCGCGATCAGCCAAGTCATGTCGCAGCTGCCTCCTGGCACGGGCTCGACGATCCGTCGTATGGATCCGACGGTCTTTCCGATAATTGCCTATAGCCTGACCTCACAATCGTTGCCGCCGACCACCTTGCGCGACATCGCGTTGTTTCAGTTGCGGCCGTTGCTGACCGGAATTTCTGGAGTCGCTCGCATTGGTGTTACCGGCGGACGAGACGAGGAGTACCAAATCCTTGTGGACCCGGCGCGCCTGCGCTCATATGGGGTGACGTTCGACGACGTAGCAAAAGCGGTCGCCGCAGCAAATGTCTTGCGCGCGGTCGGCCGGCTCGAGGACCACTACAAGCTTTTTCTTGTCGTGTCGAACGAGATTTTGAATGGGGTCGACCCGCTTCGGCACACAGTCGTAAAGGCGCTACCCGACGGCGTCGTCGATGTTGACGACGTAGCCACCGTTCAGCGCTCGACAGCTCCACAATGGATCCGCGTTACTGCGGGCGGACGCGATGCCGTATTGGTGAATGTGTACCAGCAACCAGGCGGCAACAGTGTGCAGATCGCGCGCGACGTCAAGGCGCGGTTGGACGAGATCCAACAGAAGCTGCCGCCCGGGATCTCGATCGCCAACTGGTACGACCAGAGTGAGCTTGTGACGGCGTCGGCCGGATCCGTACGCGACGCCATTCTGGTCGGCGCGGTGCTGGCTGCGCTCGTTCTGTTGCTGTTCCTGCGAAGCTGGAAAGTGACGCTGATCGCCCTGCTTGTCGTCCCGGCGTCGCTCTCGGCCACGATCGTCCTGCTCTACGCGCTTCAATTGAGCTTCAACATCATGACGTTGGGGGGCATGGCCGCCGCAGTGGGCCTCATCATCGATGATGCCATTGTCATGATCGAGCAAATCATTCGACGCGTCCGGCAGACCGGACGTATCGGTGGCGAAGTCCTGGCTGCGGCGGCGGAGTTCGGGAAGCCCTTGGCCGGTTCGAGCGCTGCGACGGTGGTGGTCTTCTTGCCATTGGCGTTCCTCAGCGGTGTGACTGGAGGGTTCTTTGGCCCGCTGTCGCTGACCGTCGCGTCGAGTTTGATCTTCTCGTTCTTGATCACTTGGCTCGCCGTGCCGCTTGCGGCGGAGTGGCTTGTCACCGCCAAGGAGGCGCACCGTCAGGATGTCGGAGCGCTCTCACTGTGGGTTTTCACGCGCTACCGGGCGCTGGCCGAGCGGCTACTGGCGCGGCCGATACTTGTGCTTATCGGCGTGTTACCGCTGCTCGTTTTTGGTTTCGTTTCCTACAAAGGGGTCGGCTCTGGCTTTATGCCTGCGATGGACGAAGGCGGCTTTATCATCGACTACCGCAGTCCACCCGGAACGGCGTTGTCCGAGACGGACCGCCTAGTCCGTCAAGTCGAGGACATTCTCGCCGCGATGCCGGAAGTAAAGACGTGGTCGCGCCGCACCGGCGCCGGTCTTGGCGGCGACCTCACCGAGCCGAACCAGGGGGATTTTTTCGTGCGCCTCAAAGCGGGGCCGCGGCGGCCGATCGACGATGTCATGACGGAGGTCCGCGCCAAAATCATGCAACAGGTGCCCGGGCTCAACGTCGATATGGCCCAGCTGATGGAGGACCTAATTGGCGACCTGACCGCTGTGCCGCAGCCCATCGAGGTCAAGCTGTTCACCGACGATCCGAAGACATTGCTGGCGACCGCACGCAAAGTCGCCCGCGAGATTGGCAAAATTCCGGGTGTCGTTGACGTGCGCAACGGCATCAACCCGGCTGGCGACGCCCTCGACGTAGAGTTCGACTATGTCAAGGGTGCACTCGAAGGGGTATATCCGGCGGAAGCGACCCGGCTACTCAACAATTATTTGTATGGCCAAGTTGCAACCGAGATCCCGACCCAGGTGAAGCAGATCGGGGTGCGGGTCTGGTCACCTCCGGAGGCGCGAGCGACAGAGCGCGACCTCGGCAATTTCATGGTCCGCGCCCCGGACGGACATTTGTTCCCGCTCAGGCGTATCGCCCGCCTCGTCCCGGTCACCGGCGAACCCGAAATCGGACGCGAGAATCTGGAGCGGATGGTCGCGGTGACCGCGCGAATAGAGGGGCGCGATCTGGGATCGGTCGCGGCCGATGTCCAGTCAGTCTTGGCCCGGCCTGGCCTTCTGCCCAATACGGTGCGCCTCGAACTGGGGGGCACTTACGCGCAGCAGCAGATCGCCTTTCGCGGCCTCGCTGCGGTGTTCGGGGCGGCAATCGCCGCCGTCTTCGTGCTCCTCCTCTTCCTTTACGAAAGCTTCTCTATCGCACTCGCAATTCTTATGATGCCCCTTCTGGCGGTCTGCGCCGTCTTTATCGGCCTGTGGCTAACCGGGATCGAGCTCAACATCACCGCGATGATGGGGATGACGATGATCATCGGCATCGTCACCGAAGTCGCGATTTTCTTCTTTTCCGAGTTCGTCGACCTCTCGACGGGGCGACCCGTTCGAATCGCACTCGCCGAGGCTGGGCAAAACAGAATGCGCCCCATCGCCATGACGACACTGGCGGCGATTTTGACTCTACTCCCTCTTGCCCTCGCGATCGGGCAGGGTTCGTCGATGCAGCAACCCCTCGCTGTCGCGATCATCTCGGGCCTGGTCGTGCAGCTCCCCCTCGTGCTCCTGGTAATGCCGAGCATCTTTTTACTGATGCGCCGCACTGCATAGGGGAAATGGTAGGCCCGGCAGGATTCGAACCTGCGACTCCACCGTTATGAGCGGCGTGTTCTAACCAGCTGAACTACGGGCCCAATCACCCCCCGAGGCGGTGCGCTCAGGTATCCAGAAAGCTGCGCAGTTTGCGCGAGCGGCTCGGATGCTTGAGCTTTCTCAGCGCTTTGGCCTCGATCTGACGGATCCGCTCGCGAGTCACCGAGAATTGCTGGCCGACCTCTTCGAGGGTGTGATCGGTATTCATGCCGATGCCGAAGCGCATTCGCAGTACCCGCTCCTCGCGCGCCGTCAGCGAGGCCAAAACCCGTGTCGTCGTTTCGCGGAGAT
>JBARIB010000222.1:0-3866 GCA_049799535.1 Allostellaceae bacterium
ATCGGCCTGTGATGTCGGAATGACCTTGAACCGGTTCATCGCGATGAACATTACGGCTCCTGCGTTAAAGGGCTAACCCTGTGAAAATCAGACTATGACTTGCTCGAAATTCGTTATTTTCCACGGAAGCGGATACGCAAAGTTGTCTCTGCCCATCAATCGAGATCCAATCTGTCAATCTGACATTGAGGGCTCCCGGGATTTCACTTCCGAGACGAGTTCCCAGCTGCGGCAGAGACGTTGCAAGCACAATTTTTAGTTCAGCCGAAGGTCGGTGATGTGGCGCGGGTCTTGTCGCTCGTCATAAATCCTCAGCGCCGCGGCGTCGCCCTCGCCGGCCCGGGCAATCGTCTCCGGCGGCAGATGATCGATCTCCTCGAGCCTGTAGCCGCGGGCCTGACCGATACGGATCGCCTCACTGCCGAGCCGTGCCTGGAAATGGCGGATCGCTTCGGTTTGCGCGATTTGTGCGCCGGAAAGCCCAGTGCAGGCTGAGACCCCGTTCGCCATCGTATTGGCAACGAGTTTCGACCAGCGTTCGCCCCACAGATTATCGGTGACCTTGGCGCTATCGGCGTAAGCAACCAGCCGGCACACTTCATGAGCCCGCTCGGTAATCGTGCCGTGGACTTCGCCGGTGCGATAGACCGTGTGCGCCGCGCCGCCCTTAACCCCGCCGCGATGAACATGGCCCGGCTCGACCAGGCCGACGCTGATGTTGCTGGCGATGCAGCCCATTGTCTTGCCCCAGCCGACGACCCCGGCAATCGTCTCCTCGTTCATGCAGTTCTGCAGTGAGACGAGATAACCGCCGGACGCCAAATACTGGCGGATTAGCAAAGCCGCCCATTGCGTGTCATAGGATTTTGTGCAGACGAAGACGATGTCGATCGGTGCCTCCTTGCCGAGATGCTGCGCCTCGGTCAAATGCAACGCCCGCACTTTGACGGTGAACGGCTCGTCGCCTTCGTGGTGAGTGATGCGCAAGCCGTTTTTCCGCATCTCTTCCACATGCGCCGGCCACATGTCGATGAAGGTCACGTCCTCACCGGCCCGCGCCATATGGGCGCCGGTATAGCCGCCCACTGCTCCGACCCCGACAATCGCGATCCTCTTGCCCATCCTCATTCTCCCGTCGTATCACGAAGCATTCTAGCGCTATCCCGCGCTGTGGGACAAATTGATCCCGATGCCGAATGATGCTCCGGTTTTGGGGACCGCGAGACACGGCGAAGTTGGGGTGGGCTACCGTTGTAATCGCTCGGGCATAAGAATTGTGCCAGGCACAAATTCCCATCGCATTGCGGTCGTTCGGTAAACCGAACGCATTGATGAACTCGGAGATGCCGGTTGCACAACGCAATGCATCGACCACACTGGAAAATTCGGCCAGCAAGCCATCACCCGGTCGTTTTGATGATGCGGCCCCGGTGTTCGGCGATTGTTCGATCGATAACGTCCGCCCGGATCGACCTTAGCCGGTTGAGGGTGCCCTCCTCATCTGGTCGGCTCGACGGCGCTCTCGGCGCGGCTCGATCCCGAGGCTCTCCGCGAGGTCATCGCCGCGTACCATTGCGCCGTCGCCGAAATCGTCACCGGGCTCGATGGCTTCGTCTCTCGGTTCATGGGCGACGGCGTATTGGTTTATTTCGGCTACCCGCAAACGCCTGAGGACGATGCCGAGCGGGCGGTCCGGGCCGGATTGGGCTGCATCGACGCCGTCGGCCGCCTCGATGTCAAATCTGCGAAGCTCCAAGCGCGCGTCGGTATCGCCACCGGGTTGGTGGTTGTCGGCGACCTAATTGGCGCGGGATCAGCGCAGGAGCAATCGGTCGTCGGCGAAACGCCGAACCTCGCCGCCCGTCTGCAAGCCTTGGCCCAGCCGGACGCAGTTGTCATTGCAGCGGCCACGCGCCGGCTGGTTGGCTGGTTCGCAGCCGAGCTCAACAGGCACAAAGGGCAATTGCTGCTGTGCCAAGGGCATTCGGAGGCCGCTGAGAAACTCTATCGCAAAGCCCTGAGCATCGCCGAGGAGCCGGAGGCCAAGCTGTGGCAATTGCGCGCCGCCGTCCAGTCTCGCCCGACTCCGCCGCGACCAAGGGCCGCCTCACTGAAGCCCGCGACCTTCTGGAACCAGTCTACAACTGGTTTACCGAAGGGTTTGACACATCCGATCTCAAAGAAGCAAGAGCGCTGCTCCAGGAGCTACTTTACGATGGGACAGCAGCCCACAAACTGTTTCAGCGCTGTACCGCCTCTCGCAATGCAGCCTGCATGGCGGTATCGAGTGCACTGAGAAACTGGGACCGATCCCTCTTGGTCAACGGGGCTGGCCCACGGCTATTTACCCCCAGCTCCCGCAAATGGCGGGCGATTTCTCGACCGGCGAGTGCATTGCCTATATTCGCCGGTGTCCAGTGCTTACCGGTAGGGGAGACGACCCGGGCGCCATTTTTGAGGCAGCGTGAGGCCAGCGGGATATCCGAGGTGACGCATACGTCAGCCGCGCCGATGCGCCCGGCAATCCAATCGTCGGCTGCGTCCGCGCTGTCGCCGACAAGAACCATGCTCACGTTCAACATCCCAGGCGGCCGGATTGGTCGTGAGCCATTACTGACGACGAAAACATTGAGCCGAAGACGCGTTGCCACGCGATAAATCTCCTCGCGCACCGGACACGCATCCCCATCGACGTATATGTCAGTCAGCGCTCGGCTCGCTTCATGCTTAGCGTATCACCGCCGATCAGCCACTCGCGCAGCTTCGACCACCGTCTCCGTGTCCGCGCTCCCTTGACTGCAATCGCCAGCGCCTTCCGCTGACCGACCAGCACCACCAGGCGCTTGCCGCGCG
Organism: Allostellaceae bacterium; assembly: GCA_049799535.1. Taxonomy (GTDB): domain Bacteria; phylum Pseudomonadota; class Alphaproteobacteria; order ATCC43930; family CGMCC-115725; genus AP-15. The sequence continues at coordinate 2,854 of JBARIB010000222.1, forward strand.
TCACCGCGGTGTAGACCAGGTTCCGCTGCAGCATCGGATAGTGCTGCGTCGTCAGTGGAATGACCACAGCCGGGTATTCCGAGCCCTGGCTCTTATGGATTGTCGTCGCGTAGGCCAGCACCAACTCATCAAGCTCGCCGAAACCGTAGGTGATTGCGCGGCCATCGAAGTCGACGTGGAGCTCACCTTCCTCCGTGTCGATATGAGATACGACGCCAAGATCGCCATTGTAGATTCGACCTGCATGACCTTGTCGCCCGGACAAAAGGTCCAGCCAAAGCGCTCGATGCGGATCTCGCCAGGCGGGTTCAGCGCGTTCTGCAGCTCAATATTGAGCGAGCGTGCGCCGAGGCCGCCCTTGTTCATCGGGCAGAGCACCTGGACGTCGCGTATCGGATCAAGGCCAAATCGTTTTGGGATCCGCTCCTGGACTATATTCAACAGCTTTTGAACGCCCTCCTCCGCATCCGCGGCGTCGACAAAGTAGAAATCGGTGCCTTCAACAGGAGCGAGATCCGGCATCAGGCCCTGGTTGATGCGATGGGCGTTAACGATGATCCGGCTCTCGGCGGCCTGACGGAAGACCTCGGTCAAGCGCACGACAGGAACGGCGCCCGATGCGATGATATCGCCGAGAACCTGTCCAGGACCCACCGAAGGCAGCTGATCGACATCGCCGACGAGCAGCAGTGCCGCGCGCTCCGGCAGCGCCCGAAGGACAGCCCGCATCAGCGGCACATCCACCATCGACGTCTCGTCAACCACCAGAAGATCACAGTCCAGGGGCTCGACTTCATTGCGCCGGAATGTGCCGGTTCTCGGGTCGGTCTCCAGCAGACGATGGATTGTCTTCGCTTCCAGGCCCGTGCTCTCGGAGAGGCGCTTGGCGGCGCGACCGGTTGGGGCACAGAGCCCGATCGCGACGGCTTTGGCGATCAGGATCTTCAGCAGTGAGTTGACCAGGGTTGTCTTGCCAACACCGGGTCCGCCGGTCATGGCCATCAGATTGGAGA
>JBARIB010000223.1:0-2375 GCA_049799535.1 Allostellaceae bacterium
GGCAAGGAGATGGGAGCATCACGCAGAGAAAAGAATGGGGTAGAAATGAAGAGCATGACGCTCCCGAGCGGAGTGCTGATTTTGTCATCCATTTTCTGGGTTTTGGCAGCGCCTGTATCCGCTACCGTGCTACCGCCAGGAAGCGGGGCATCCCCTGATGCGTTTGGCTCGATCCCCGGCCCACTTCTGGGCAAAATTACCCTCACGTTGCCAACTACAGGCGGCAGCGCCAGTTATACGGCCGAGGTCGTAGAGGGTACTGGTTCGTCCGCGGTCTGCCCCGGCGGAGGCTGCCTCGATTTCATCGTCCAAATCTCTAACTCCGCAACAAGCAGTTTCGCGCTCGGCCGCGTAGTGGAAGACGATTTTACGGGTTTTCTGACCGATGTCGGCTATATCGCCCCGACAGGCGCGGCAGGGGATCTAAGCTCGCCCACGGGCGGGATACAGCCCAGTGCAGTGGACCGCGGCCCGCCGGGAAATGCGATCGGGTTTAATCTTGATATCTCACCAGGGTCTACATCCGACATCTTGGTGACCGAGACCGATGCGCTCAACTTCACAAACGGCTTGATATTCATCAGCGCCATCCCCCAATTCACATCCAGTTTCGCGCCAGCCACGGTTGCTCCGGAGCCGGGTTCCCTAGCTCTCCTAGGCTCGGGGATCTTAGGAATGAGCTGGCTTAGTCGCCGACGCCGCTCACGGGGTCGCGCCGGGATTGACCACGGGCGCGGCTCAGTTTGACTCTCAATTCGCTGACTGGCGACCGATAGCACATTGACCGATCGACCGCTTCGTCGTGGCAGTTCGTTTTGATCGCACTCTTGCGGTCTGTCGATCACTTGTGATCATTGCCAGGGCCGCTCTGCGCCTGGCTGCCGTGCGGCTCAGCCAGCCCGTATCTTCTTCGACCGCACCTAGCGACATCATAGAGCTGCCTTACCGGCGAACCGGTTGCGGAAACCTAGGCCCGGGGTTCTTATGAGCCTTCGGAGCAGATTGTTCGCGCACAAGTTAAGGGAGCGCATCATGGTCCAGGTTGGAGATGCCAAGGGCGAATACCAAGGGCTTTCCTACCGCGGCGATACCGCGCTGCGAGCGTGGCTCGCCAAGCGGCCGAGCGAAGCGGCGCTGGAGCCGGAACTGCCGATCATCGACCCGCACCATCATTTTTGGGACACGCCGCAGCGCGGCCGTTACCTGCTGCCCGAACTCTTGGCTGATATCAGCGGGGGTCACAATATCGTGGCAACCGTCTTCCTCGAGTGCCGCTCGATGTTCCGCAAGGACGGCCCGCTCGAGATGGCGCCGGTCGGCGAGGTCGAATTCGTCAATGGCATCGCGGCGATGAGTGCCTCGGGCGGCTACGGCCCTTGCCGCGTCGTCGAGGCGATCATCGGCCATGCTGACCTCACCCTCGGCGCGCGTGCGCGCGATGTGCTGGAGACCGAGATCGCGATCGCCGGCGGGCGCTTCCGCGGCATTCGCCACGGGGCTTCGTGGGACACGAATGAGGCGATTCAGAAATTCGCGACGCGTGTTGTTCCGCCGCATCTGGTGCGCGACCCTAAATTTCGCGAGGGCTTTGCGCAGCTCGCCCCGCTAGGGCTGAGCTTCGAATCTTGGCAATACCACCCGCAATTGCCAGATGCCATCGACCTCGCCCGCGCCTTTCCGGACACCACGATCATCCTCAACCATGTCGGCGGCGTGCTCGGTATCGGCCCCTATGCCGGACATCGGCAGGAGATCCTCGCTGGCTGGCGCAGAGACGTCGAGGAACTGGCGAGATGCCCGAATGTCAACGTCAAGCTCGGCGGAATCGGCATGACGTCGTTCGGTTTCGACTTCCACGAACGCGACGTGCCGCCATCATCCGAAGAGCTCGCGGCCGCCTGGCGCCAGTATATCGAGCCCTGCATTGAAGCTTTTGGCGTCAATCGCTGCATGTTTGAGAGCAACTTCCCGCCGGACAAGCAGTCGTGCGGCTACACTGAGCTGTGGAACGCCTTCAAGCGCATCACCGTCAATACGTCTGCTGCCGAAAAGAAGGCGCTCTACAGCGGCACCGCGGCCCGCGTATATTGGCTGACGATACCGTGATCGGAGCGACCGGGCGCTTGGCGAGTTATCCTGCATGTCTAGGCCGCCCTAGTACCTGGTTGTGTAAATTAGCGTATGTCGTACCCATCTCGCTTCGGGATCCTCGCTCGGAAGGGACGACAAATTTTCGTCGTCCCCGCGCAAGCGGGGACCCAGAGCCTGCCCCTGGCATGAACAGGGGGCGGTCGATTGCAGGATGAGTGAGAAGCGTCCTTGCGTCTACATCCTCGCCAGCCAGCGTAATGGCACCCTTTATGTCGGTGTCACAA
>JBARIB010000224.1:0-5897 GCA_049799535.1 Allostellaceae bacterium
GGTTGCGGTTGACCATGTGGCGGTTGTAGAGCGGGTGGGTGCAGCTGCGCACCTCGTGCTCGATCGTGAACAGGTGCTTGCCGGTGTCGAGGCAGACGATGTCCTGCCAGCGGTATTGGTACTGATCGCTTTCCTCGGTGATCAGCCCGCGCTTTTCGAGCTCGTCATGCGGACCGGAGAATTCCTGGGCATAGACCTGCAAATGATGGCCGTCGAATTCCGGTATTTTCCGGTCGGTCTCGCGGAAGATCAGCTCCTGCTTGTGCCCGACGCAAACATGGGCGGCGCGGCCCTCGCCGTTTTCCTTGACGCAAGCAGGCGTGTAAAAGACTTCACGGTAAAAGCGCGCGATGCCCTCCGCGGTCCCTTCGGGCACCGTGAACTCGACATAGCCCATGCCAAGATTGATCGCGCCGAACCGCTCCTCATCGGGCTCATAGAGGCGAAACTTGTTGCCCCACGGGCAGGTCGCCTCGACATATTGATTGTGCTGCTTGCAGTCGAACTTAGTGTCGGCGAGCTTCTTCTTGGCCTCGCTCAGCCGCTCGCAAAGCTCCTCGAGCGACGGGACGACCAGACCGACATGGCCGCGCAGCACATTCGGCTCGCCGGTCGGCAGGTGGAACTGGCTCTTGCCGGCATTGACCCACATGTTGTTGGTACCGGGGAACATGTAGGGGTCGCGGGTCAGGCCGAGCCCGGACAGATAGAATTCGGACGCCAGCCCTTGATTGTTGATTCTGAGATTGACGTGTTCGAGACCGACCAAATTGCCGAGATCCTCGGCTGTGCGATCGTAGAGCTGTTGTGCCATTGGGGCCCTCCAAAGTTGCCGGTCAGCCGGTGCTGAGCGGCCTTGCCATAGTTCGGCGTGTAACCGCCGCTATCAAAACAGGTTTTCGAACCGCTCGTCCACAGGAACGCGATAGCCGTTAGCCAAACTGTTAGTCTCGTTCGCCATGCCGACGATTGCCATGACCTCACCGAGCATCGCCGGCGTCATGCCCTGTTTCTTCGCGGCAGCGCCGTGCGAGGCGGTGCAATAGGCGCAGCCGTTGCTGGCGCTGACTGCCAGATAAACGAGCTCCTTGGTCAGCGGATCGAGAGCGCCCGGCGCCATTACCTGCTTGAGGCTCTCCCAAGTGCGGCGCAAGGTCGGGGGATCATTCGCCAGCGCCTTCCAGAAGTTATTGATCCAGTCCGTGCCGCGCGTCGTCATAATGTCGTCGTAGACGGCGCGGACCTCGGGGCTTGCCTCATCGTATTCGATCAGCTGCACCATCGTCACTCTTCTCTCCCGCGCCAGCGATCCGCAGCTCGTCTCCGAGCCGGCCGGATAGAAACATCCCCAACATTCGGAAGTCGCTGGCCAGAGACCACGCCGGATGCCCGAATGTCTCGGGCCGATTATGCTCGAATTTGAGATGACCGAGCCACGCCAAAGCATAGCCGGCCACCGGCGCAGCGAGCAGCCAGCGCCAATCGCCCTCGACCGCGGCGGCGGCGATCGCGGCCAGGGCGAACGAGGTGCCGAGATAATGCAATCCGCGCGTGCGCGGATCGGCATGCGCCGCGAGATAACGCCGCCAGAACTGCGGGTAGGTCATTCTAGGCGATCCTTGTAAAGCGCCGGCGGGCAGCGTAAGTCAGCGGCTATAATTCTGATATTCTCCCGTGGAGTTTTGCAATGGGTTACAGGGTAGCGGTGGTCGGTGCGACCGGCAATGTCGGGCGCGAGATCCTGACCACCCTCGCCGAACGCGACTTCCCCGCCGATGACGTCGTGGCCCTGGCCTCATCGCGCTCAATCGGCCGCGAGGTTTCGTTCGGCGAAGATGATGTCCTCAAGATCGAGGGTCTCGATACCTACGACTTCCGCGGCATCGATATCGTTCTCTCTTCCCCAGGCGCCAAGGTCTCGGCAGAATTTGCGCCGCGCGCGGCAAAGGCGGGCGCCGTCGTCATCGACAATACCTCGCGGTTCCGGATGGAGCCGGATGTGCCGCTGGTCGTGCCGGAGGTTAACCCACAGGCGATCGGGCAGTTTTCCAAGCGCGGCATCATCGCCAATCCAAACTGCTCGACGATCCAGATGGTCGTGGCATTGAAGCCGCTGCACGACCTCGCTCGGATTAAGCGCGTCGTCGTTGCCACTTACCAGTCGGTTTCCGGCGCGGGCAGGGCCTCTATGGACGAGCTCTTCAACCAGACCCGCGCCATTTACGTCAATGACCCGATGAAACCCGAGCAGTTCACGAAGCAGATCGCGTTCAACGTGATCCCGCATTGCGACATCTTCCTGGACGACGGCTCGACCAAGGAAGAATGGAAGATGGCGGTCGAGACCCGCAAGATACTGGATCCCGACATTGCAGTGACCGCCACGTGTGTGCGGGTTCCAGTTTTCATCGGCCATGGCGAGGCGGTCAATGTCGAGTTCGAGCGGCCGCTCGGCTAGGAAGAGGCGCGGGCCGCGCTGCGCCGGGCACCCGGCGTGACGGTGGTGGACCACCGCGCCGACGAAGGCTACGTCACCCCAGCCGAAGCGGCCGGTGAGGACGCGGTCTACGTCAGCCGCATCCGCCGCGACCCGACCGTGCCTTACGGGCTGAACCTTTGGATCGTTGCCGACAATTTGCGTAAGGGCGCTGCTCTCAATGCCGTCCAAATCGCCGAGGTCCTGGTCAAAGAGCACCTCGGCGGCAAACGCACAGCCATTCGGTCCAATGTCGAGCCGCTGCGCCGTACGACCGTATAGCGACTTGGCGGCATCGGGGCGCTCCTCGGTATGAGGTGTGATGCCGATGGCATTGAAGGATGCTGCTCATCCTGAGAAGGTTGCCCACAGGTCCGCGCGGCGCCCGGCCCGAGGACAGGCTCCGCGGCCGTCTCGAAGGAAGCACCGCCCCAATTCCACGACCGACCGCTTTTTTGGCATTCACATCACGCCGCTGACGCAGCGGCGGCTCGAGGCCTTCCGCCGGAACCGGCGCGGGTTCTGGTCGCTGTGGATCTTCCTCGCCCTGTTCTTGATCACCCTTTTTGCAGAGTTCATAGCCAACGACCGCCCTATCGTCGTTCGATACGAGGGCGCTTGGTACTTGCCCGTCTTCGTCGATTACCCCGAGACGACCTTCGGCGGCGAATTCCCGAGCCCGGCGGATTACCGCGACCCAGCCGTACAAAAGTTGATCAGCGAGAAGGGCTGGATGGTCTGGCCCCTGATCCCCTTCAGCCACGACACGATAAATTACAATCTGCCGAGTCCGGCGCCATCGCCGCCGTCAAGCGTCAATTGGCTCGGCACCGATGATCAGGGGCGCGACGTTCTCGCGCGCCTGATCTACGGGTTTCGCATCTCGGTGCTGTTTGGTCTCACTCTGACCATCCTTTCTTCCCTGATCGGCGTCGCCGCCGGCGCCGTGCAGGGCTATTTCGGCGGGCTTGTCGATCTCGGCTTCCAGCGTTTCATCGAGATCTGGTCGGGCCTGCCGGTCCTCTATCTGCTGATCATCATGGCGAGCTTCATCGAACCCAATTTCTGGTGGCTGCTGGGTTTAATGCTGCTGTTTTCCTGGATGAGCCTCGTCGATGTCGTTCGCGCCGAATTCCTGCGCGCGCGCAACTTCGACTATGTGCGGGCGGCGCGGGCCCTCGGCGTCTCCGACTGGACCATCATTCTGCGGCACGTGCTGCCCAATGCGACGGTCGCGACGATCACTTTTCTGCCTTTCATTCTCAACGGCTCGATTACGACCCTGACCTCGCTCGATTTTCTCGGCTTTGGTCTGCCGCCGGGTTCGCCCTCGTTGGGTGAGCTGCTGGCGCAAGGCAAATCCAATCTGCAGGCGCCGTGGCTCGGCCTTACCGCGTTCTTTGTCCTCGCAACGATGCTGAGCCTGCTGTTCTTCGTTGGCGAAGCGGTGCGCGACGCGTTTGACCCGCGCAAGGTCGTCCTGTGAGCGACGCAGATGGGGCATCCCCGCTGCTCCAAATTCACAATCTCAGCGTGACCTTTGCCGGGCGCGGCGGGACGCAGCCGGTCGAGGCGGTCAAGGATGTCTCCTTCACCCTCGATCACGGCGAGACCTTGGCGTTGGTGGGCGAAAGCGGCTCGGGCAAGAGCGTGACAGCGCTCTCTATTCTCCAACTCTTGCCCTATCCGCTCGCGGCGCACAGCGCGGAAAGCAGCATCCGCTTTGAGGCGGAGGAGCTGGTTGGCGCTGCGCCCGAGCACTTGAGGCGAGTGCGCGGCAATCGTATCGCGATGGTCTTCCAGGAGCCGATGACCTCGCTGAACCCACTGCACACGCTCGATCGACAGATCGGCGAGACATTGCTGATCCACAAGCATATGAGTGCGGCGGGAGCGCGCCAGCGCACCCTCGAGCTGTTAAGTCTCGTTGGCCTGCCCGACGCCGAGAGCCGGCTCAGCGCCTACCCGCACCAATTGTCGGGCGGACAGCGGCAGCGCGTCATGATCGCGATGGCGATCGCCAACGAACCCGACATCCTGATCGCCGACGAGCCGACGACCGCCCTCGACGTGACGATCCAGGCGCACATCCTTCAGCTTCTGAAGGACCTGCGCGACCGCTTCGGCATGGCGCTGTTACTGATCACGCATGACCTGACGATCGTGCGCAAGATGGCAGACAAGGTTTGCATCATGACGCGCGGCGAGATCGTGGAGGCCGGGCCGACCGAGCAAATCTTCACCCGCCCATCTCACCCCTACACGCAGCGCCTGCTGGCGGCCGAGCCGAAGGGACGAGCCGCGCCCGCAGCACCGGATGCGGCCGAGATGGTCGAGGCGCAGGACTTGAAAGTTTGGTTTCCAATCCGCCGCGGCGTGTTACGCCGAACCGTGGGCCACATCAAGGCCGTGGACGGCGTCTCGCTCGCGGTGAAAAGCGGGACGACCGTCGGCGTCGTCGGCGAAAGCGGCTCCGGCAAGACGACATTGGGGCTCGCTTTGCTGCGGCTCACCGAGGCCGAAGGGCACATCCGCTTCAGGGACCATGACATCGCCGCGCTCAGCCAACGCCAGCTGCGGCCGTTGCGCCGGGAGATGCAGGTAGTCTTTCAGGACCCGTTCTCGAGCCTGTCGCCTCGGCTGTCGATCGCGCAGATTGTCGAAGAAGGGCTCAAGGTGCATCGCCTCGCGGCAAACCCGGCGGAGCGCCGGCGGCTGATCGAAACCGCGCTCGTCGAGGTCGGGCTCGATCCTGAGGCGGCCGAGCGCTATCCGCACGAATTCTCTGGCGGCCAGCGCCAGCGCATCGCAATCGCCCGCGCCCTCGTCCTGAAGCCGCGCTTTGTCGTGCTCGACGAGCCCACCTCGGCCCTCGACATGTCGGTGCAGGCGCAGATCGTCGAGCTTTTGCGCGAACTGCAGGCCCGTCACGGCCTGGCTTACCTGTTCATCAGCCACGATCTGCGCGTCGTCCGCGCATTAGCGCACGAGATCCTCGTCATGAAGGACGGCAAGATCGTCGAAGCTGGTCCCACCGACCGCGTCATGACCGCCCCCGAGCACCCCTACACCCGCGCATTGATGGCCGCCGCCTTCGACCTCGCCCCGCTGCCGGCGTAAAGTCGTCTTTGGAGAGAAGGGGGTCGATGCGACGTCGGAAAGACAAGGAGGGAGCATGAGGATCGACATTACCGGCAGGCGCGCCGTCATCGCCGGAGGCAGCCGCGGCATCGGGCGGGCAATTGCTCTCGCCTTTGCCGAGGCCGGGGCGGGGGTGTCGATCTGCGCTCGCGGCGCAGAGGCGCTCGCAGCGACCCGCGAGGAAATCGCCAGACACGGCGGAATGACTCACTCTGCCGTCTGCGATCTGTCCGACGGCGCGGCGATACCCCGTTATATCGCCGAGGCGGCGGACGCGCTC
>JBARIB010000225.1:0-4714 GCA_049799535.1 Allostellaceae bacterium
CTGCCGGCACTGCGCGAACGCACTGCGCGGGCCGAGCAATTGCGGCGGCTGCCGGATGAAACCTTTGCGGATTTTCAGCAGGCGGGACTGTTTCGTGCCTTGCAGCCAAAGCGTTACGGCGGCTACGAGATCGATCCCGCCACCTTCTACCAAGCCATTATGGAAGTGGGCACCGTGTGCGGGTCGAGCGCCTGGATTCTCGGGGTCATTGGCGTTCACAACTGGCACTTGGCGATCTTTCCGCCGCGGGCGCAAGAGGATGTGTGGGGCGAGGACACCGGTATCCAGCTATCGACCTCGCTGGCGCCCACGGGTAGAGTCGAGAGGGTCGCCGGCGGCTTCTGCATTAGCGGGCGCTGGTCGTTCTCCAGCGGGTGTGATTTCTGCCAATGGGCGGTGCTGGGCGGAATCGCACCGCCGTTGAAGAAAGACCAGCCGCCGGACGCGCGTGTATTTCTGGTGCCGCGCAGCGACTACGTCATCGACGACAACTGGCATGTTATGGGGCTCTGCGCCACGGGCAGCAAGGATATCGTTGTCGATGACGCTTTCGTCCCGGAATACCGTACGCATTCCTATCTGGATGCATTTCAGCTTAAACACCCCGGCACTGCAATAAACGATGCTCCGCTCTATCGGCTGCCATTCGGGCTGGTTTTCGCGAACGGGATTACCGCCCCCGCCATCGGGGTTGCCCTGGGGGCGCTGGAGGCATTTCGCAACCAGTCGCTCAAACGCATCAATTTGCGCGACCAGTCGCGGGTTGCAGAAGACCCGTTCACGCAATACCGCTTGGCGGAAGCGGCCGCCGCGATCGGCGCGGCGCGCGACCGCGTGCTCGGTAATTTCGCTGAGATGATGCGACTGGCTCGCGCCGGCGAGGAAATTGCGCTCGCTTCGCGCGCCCGCTACAAATGGGACGCGGGCAAAGCCATCGATTTGAGCGTCACGGCAGTCGATAAACTGTTCGAGGCGAGCGGCGGCCGCGGCATATTTCTCAACAATCCGATCCAGCGCGCCTGGCGCGATGTGCACGCGATGCGGGCGCATGCTGGCAATAATCCAGAGCGCGCCGCTTTTGTGTTCGCCCGCTCCGAATTCGGCCTGCCGCCGCAGGACATCAGGTTCTGATTGATACATCGGGAGACGCCAATGAAGACCAGCCAAGACCGTATTTTGACGACCCATGTCGGCAGCCTGCCGCGTCCGCCCCAACTCAGGCAATTGCTGGTGCGCAAGGATCAGGGCGAGGCCTATGACAAGGCGGAGCTCGATTCCCTCGTGCGACAGGCGGTCATTGATATTGTCAAGAGGCAGGCGGAAACCGGCATCGACATCGTCAATGACGGCGAGATGTCCAAGCCCGGCTATTCTACTTATGTCGCCGACCGCCTGTCGGGCTTTTCCGGCCACGAACCCGCCAAGCCGCGGCTGGACACCAGAGAGCATCCTAATTTCGTTGCCGCTTATGAGCGGATGACCGGCGCGAATGTGGCGCGGCGCGCCGTGTGCACCGGTCCGGTAGCAGTGCGTGATCGCGAGCCACTTGAGGAGGACATTGCCAATCTGCGCGCCGCGCTCGCGGAAGTCACGGTCGCCGAGGGCTTCATGACCGCGGCATCGCCCGGCCTCGTGCCGGTGTTCCAGACCAACCGGTATTACCCGACGCACGAGGCATATGTCGAAGCCATCGCCGCCGCCATGCAGGAGGAATACGAGGCGATCGCCAATGCAGGTTTCGTATTGCAGCTCGACTGCCCCGATCTGGCGATGGCGCACCACACCACCTTCCAGGAACTCAGTGACGCGGACTTTTTGAAACGGGCGGCATTCCATGTCGAGGTGCTGAACCACGCGTTGCGCAATGTCCCTGCGGATCGGGCGCGCATCCACATTTGCTGGGGCAATTACGAAGGGCCGCACGACCACGACATCCCGTTCGCGAAAGTCGTTCCGATCCTTGTCAAAGCAAAGCCGATGGCGCTCGTCGTCGAAGCGGCCAATCCGCGGCATGCCCATGAATGGACCGTGTGGCAAGAAACCAAGCTGCCCGATGACAAGATTCTCATCCCAGGCGTGCTCGACACCTCGACCAATTACGTCGAGCACCCGGAACTTGTCGCCGAGCGGATTTGCCGCTTTGCCGACATCGTCGGCCGCGAACGCGTCATCGCCGGCAGTGACTGCGGTTTCGGCACCTTCGCCGGCTACGGCAAGCTGGACCCCGATATTTCGTTCAAAAAACTACGCGCGAGGGTCGAGGGCGCCGCAATCGCCTCCACACGCCTCTGGGGCCGTGCGTAAAGTGTCCTATTGGTCACCCCCGCGAAAGCGGGGGCCCAGGGCGACAGCTCCGCGTGAGATCACTGGATTCCCGCTTTCGCGGGAATGACGGGTGATGACGCTGCGCATTGCGGTGATCGGTGGCGGAATTGGCGGGCTGACGGCGGCGGTGGCGTTGCGCCAGGCCGGCTTCGAAGTCGATGTCTACGAGCAGGCCCCGGAGCTGACCGAGGTCGGCGGCGGCATCAACATGGCCCCCAATGCGACACGCGTATTGCGGCGGCTGGGCCTTGCCGAGGGCCTCGACCGTGAAGGTGTGCGCCCGCTCGGCACGCATCAGCGGCGCTGGCAGGACGGCCGTACATTGCAGAAGGCGCCGCTCAACCCGCTGTGCGAGGAACTCTACGGCGCGCCGCATATGACGATCCACCGCGCCGACCTTCTGGACGTCCTTGCCGCAGCGTTCCCCGCCGAGCGCGTCCATCTCGGCCGCCGGCTGATCTCCGTGACCGACCGCGGCAACAGCGCCGAGGCGCGGTTCGACAACGGCGTCACGATCACGGCCGATGTCGTGGTCGGTGCCGACGGCATCCATTCGGCGGTGCGCGCTGCGTTGTTTGGCGAGGAGGCACCCGCCTTTGCGCGTTGCGTCGCCTATCGCGGGCTGGTGCCGGCCGAGCGCATCGCCGAGCTGGGGCTCGAGCTCGGCAACCAGTCCTGGCTCGGCCCCGGCGGACATCTGGTGCACTACTTCGTATCAGGCGGGCGGCTGCTCAATTTTGTCGGGTGGACCGAGCACGACAGCTGGAATCGCGAGGACTGGACCGACCGCGCCACCGTCGCACGTGCGCTCGCCGCCTTTGCGGACTGGCACGCCCAGGTCCGAACCATCATCGCGGCCGCGGAGACCTGCTTTATCTGGGCATTGTTCGATCGCGACCCGCTGCCGCGCTGGTCGGTTGGCTGCACGACATTACTGGGCGACGCCTGCCACCCGATGTATCCGTTCATGGGCCAGGGTGCGGCGATGGCGATCGAGGACGGTACGGCGCTCGCCGCCTGTTTGCGTGCCATCCGCGACCCGGCCGAGGCGCTCTTGCATTATGAACGGATGCGCCTGCCGCGCGTCACGCGTTTGCAGCAAATGTCGCGCGCCAACAAGATCCGCTTTCACCTGCCGGACGGCCCGGAACAACAGGCGCGCGACACCGAGTGGGCGAGGGCCGGCGACCGCTCGCCGGACATTTTGCGCTGGCTCTACGATTTCAACCCCGCCCCCGTCGTGCCGGTTACGGGGTGAAGCCCGCTGTCGGTGTTTTCGCCGGATGCGAGGTTGAGCTACGGCCCCTGATTGGGATTGTCGTTAAGGGGGGGGATTGCCCGAAGATACTGGTACATCGCAGTCAGTTCCCGGTCGGTCTTCCAGCGGTAAAGTGGCCAGGGCATGACTTGCAGCACATCGCCAACAGGATCTCTGGGGTCATGCCCGGTGTGCATTACCTCGATAAATCCCGCCAGTGTCAGCCCGGCCGGCATCCCGTTGTTATCCGGTGTGATGTTCGCAGAGACAGCGATGAGTGACCCATCGCTTCTTAAAAACTGTCGCCCGCCCGCCATGTATTCCGCCGCATTGATCTGCCCCGGCTGCTGGGCGAAGATGTAGGGGTTCTGGTTATCCGCCCAGTTCGGATGGGTATGGCAGTCGTTGCAGCCGGTCGTGTTGACGAGATAGCTGCCGAGGCCGGCCATATACCAATCCTTGCCCGCGAGGTTGAGAGGCACGGGCGCAATTTCGTAACCGCGCAGAACCTGAAACAGCTCTTGCGCGCGCGCGGTCGATCCGGCCAGCATTGTCGCCATTAAAAAGCCCGCTAACCAGATGCCGCAACGCGCGGCAATGGGCTTTCCCATTCGCTGCCCCTTCCAAATACTCCTTGACTGGCCTGATTTTTACTTGCGGGGCGTCAACGAACTGTCCTGGAGCAAGGGGATGCCCTCCCGCGCCAGCTGCGACGGCGAACGCCTCGGCGTCATCTGCCAGAATGTCGGCCGAGGTGACCTTGGCGCTTTCCGCCGCGAACAACCGCGATTTTGTCCTTCGTGCCGATCACGACAGACGCTCGAAGCGGGTCTTCGTGAATAGTATTCACATTGTGATTTCTAAGTCGCGGAACCGCGTAGTAAATCTCTGCTAGTCTGGTTGAGCCGGTAGCCCTTGGTGCGCTCCCGTGCTCCGCATGGTTGTCGAGAGGGGGCCCGAGATGTCGGACACTAATCGGGCGGATCCGGGGCTGTTTCCTGGTTCCGCGGTTAATCCTTCGGCCGCGTCCAGGCGCGGCCAAACTGAACAGCATGGGTTTACCGCCGGAATACTCTTCCACCTCTTCTCGCTCGGGGTGGTTGCTGCGGCAATCATAGTCACCTTCGGTGC
>JBARIB010000226.1:0-1870 GCA_049799535.1 Allostellaceae bacterium
GACCTGCAGTCCGCCCAACGACCGCGGGATCACCATCTTGTAGAAGCCCGCTTCGCGCAATTGCTCGAACAGCGCCGGCGGCAGGCACTGCTCGCGCTCGATCTCTTCGCGATACTCGCGGAGCACCGGCTGCAGCGCGGCCGCGGCCTGCACGATAGGTTGCGCGTCGACATCGACCGGCAACCGGGTCTCTTCGGCCATCGTCTGTATTGGCGCCTCAGGTGAGACCGGTGCTTTCATATTATTGTCCACCGCCTGTTCCTCACGCCGCTGCAGCAGGCCGGCGTCCGCGAAGCACCTCATGCACCCCGGCGATGATCCGCTGGCGGTCCGGAAATACATGGCTTTCGAGGATGGGACTATAGGGGATCGGCACTTGCAGAGCGCAGACCCGCTTCACCGCGGCCTTGAGCCGCGCGAATGTCGCGGGATCTTCGGTGGCAACGGCAGCGACCTCCGCCGCGAAGCCGGCCGTCGGCCCCGCCTCGTCGGCGATGACGAGCCGACCGGTTTTCTGCACCGAGTTGCGGATCGTCTCAGTGTCCAATGGCACCAGCGTGCGCGGATCGACGACCTCGATCGAGATCCCCTCCTTGGCCAGCTCTTCGGCCGCGGCCAGCGCCTCGTGAACGAGCCAGGCGAGGGCGACGACCGTCACATCGTTGCCCTGTCGTTTGATGTCGGCTTTGCCGAGCGGGATCGTGTACTCCTCCTCCGGCACGGTCCCCTTGCGCGCCATCAGCCGGCTCGACTCGAAGGAGATGACGGGGTTGTTGTCGCGGATCGCGGTCTTTAATAATCCCTTAATGTCGTAGGGCGTCGAGGGCAGGAACATCTTCAACCCGGCGACATTCATGAACATCGAATAAGGCGATTGCGAGTGCTGCGCCGCGACCTGGCCGCCGCCGCCGACGGACGCGCGGAACAGGATCGGGAAGTTCACCTGGCCGCCGAACATGTAGTGGATCTTAGCGGCCTGACTGACGATCTGATCCATTGCGACAAAGCAGAACGTCACTTGCCGCCAATCGGCGATCGGACGGAAGCCGCAGCCAGCCGCGCCGATCGCCATACCGGTAAATGCCGCTTCGGTAATCGGCGTCGCTCGGACGCGCTCGGGGCCGAACTCCTTTAGCAATGGCGCGATCGCGTCGGTCGACATGTAGAAGATCTTGGGATCGCGCCGCATCTCCTCGGCGATGGCTTCGACAGCGGCCTCGTTGTATGTCAGCTCTCTCATTGCCTTATCCTCGCATCAGGCCGCAAAGGCGTCTTCGGTCGCCTGCTCCGGTGTCGGGAAGGGGCTGGCTTCGGCGAAGGCGACGGCGGCCTCGAGAGCGGCCATGATGTCGCGCTCCATGGTTTCCATCCCGGCATCGTCGAGGTAACCCTGCTCCCTCAGCCGCCGTTCGAGCTGCGCGATCGGGTCCTTCCGCTGCCACGCTTCGCGCTCCCCTTGGTCGCGGGGATCGGGCTGCCCCTTGCGCTCGGTGTGGGCGCGCCAGCGATAGGTCTTGCACTCGATCAAGCTCGGGCCGCCTCCCGACCGAGCCCGGTCCACCGCGCGGGCTGCGGCTTGATAGACCGCGAAGATATCGTTGCCGTCGACCACAACGCCGGGAATGCCATAGCCGGCCGCGCGGGCCGCGACATCGCTCAACGCGTGTGTCGACGCGGCCGCGGTCTGCGCCGCATAGAGGTTGTTTTCGCACACATAGAGCATCGGCAACTTCCAGGTCGCCGCGATATTGAGGCATTCGTGGAAAGGCCCGGCGTTCGACGCGCCATCTCCGAAGAAGGAGACCGCCACACCGCCCTTGCCCTCCATCTGCGCCGCAAGGCCGGCGCCGGTGACGATCGCGATGCCGCC
>JBARIB010000227.1:0-1948 GCA_049799535.1 Allostellaceae bacterium
CGATGGATAGCTATGTTGGGCACGATCCTTCTTATCATTCTGATCATCCTCTTGATCGGCGCCCTGCCGACCTGGCCGTATAGCGGCGGGTGGGGATACTACCCGAGTAGTGGCCTCGGGTTATTGCTGGTCATCATTATCGTACTGCTCGCCTTCGGCCGAATATAGCGGCCGTCCGAAGCAGCCTCGCCGGCTTCAGCCGCTCCGCGAGCCTCTCCGCAGCACCTCGATCCGCAGCGGAAGAGGCTTGCCGAGCCAAGCCGCAAACCGCGTGTGGTCGGCGACGCTGTCGTCGGTGAGCGGGTGAACCAGAACATTGAGACCGTCGCGGTTCAACATCAGCCAGGGTACGATCGTTGAAAGCTCCTCGACCGCGAAAGCCACCTGATACATCGATATCGGGTGAGGCCCGACAGGCTCGTCGTGCCAATTCCCGACCCGCGCTCCCGGAAACCTCTCGCTGATCGCGCCCCGCAGCCGTTGGGCGATCGGCTTTGTCTCGGGCTCGTAATAAAGGTGAGCGTGGTATCCCGAGATAGTGGCGAGCCTGATAAAAGCATCAGCCATTCTAGCCTCCCTTACTACTCAGCACGCCGATCTTACTAGGCAAGAGCGTGTCGCCCGGACCGAGCGCACGCTGCATCAAAACAGTATCGACCCAGCCGCCAAATTTGAAACCTACCGCCTGCAGCACGCCGGCTCTCTTGAAGCCGAGCGCTTCGTGCAAGCGGATGGAGGGCCATTGATCGCAGCCGCCGATCACGGCAATCATCTGCCGGTATCCGAGCTGGGCGCAGCGCTCGATGAGGGTCGAAAGCAAGGCTCTGCCGATACCGCGCCCGAGCTCCGCCGGGTCAATGTAGATCGAATCCTCCAACGTGAAGCGGTAGCCGGATCGCTCGCGGTATCGCGAGGCATAGCAGTAGCCAAGAACACGCCCCGCGCGCCCGGCGACCAGATAGGGCAATCCTTGGTCGAGGATCTCCTTGCGGCGCCGGGTCATTTCGTCCAATTCCGGCGGGATTTCGTCGAAGGACGCGACACCGTGCAGAACATGATGACGGTAGATGCCTGTGATCGCGGCGACATCAGCTGCGCGCGACGGCCTGATCGCGGTCTCCACCGGCGATCAACTCCAGTATCACGCGGAAATAACGCGCATGGGTTTGCCGTCGAGGAAGGCGGCGACGTTTTCGACGATCTGCGGGTAGGAGCTGCGGTAATTTTCCTCGGTGACGTAGCCGATATGCGGTGTGAGCAGCACGTTTGGCGTGCGCCGTAGCGGGTGATCGGATGGCAGCGGCTCGCGGTCATAGACGTCGAACGCGGCGTAGCCGAGCCTGCCCGCCTCGAGCGCCTCGACGACAGCATTGGCATCGACGATCGGTCCCCGTGACGTGTTGACGAGGATCGCCGTGTTTTTCATCAGGGCGATATCATTCCGGCCGATGAGACCGCGGCTGCGCGGGCTCAACACCATATGCACCGTGAGTACGTCCGACCGCCGCAACAGCGCCTCTTTGTCGACCCGCTCGACTCCTACCGCCGCCGCCCGCTCGGGCGTGAGGTTCTGGCTCCAGGCGATCACCTTCATGTTGAAGGCAAGGCCGACGCGCGCGACGGCGCTGCCGAGCCTGCCGAGACCAAGCACGCCCAAGGTCTTGCCCTCGAGGCGAATGCCTATGCGGGTCTGCCAGAGACCCTCGCGCATCGCGCGGTGATCCTCGGCGATCCGGCGGGCCGCTCCCAGGATCAGGCCCCAGGTGAGTTCGGCGGTATCCAGTCCGCCGCCCTCGGTCCCGCACACCACGACACCGTGATCGCGCAACGCCGCCAAGTCGAAGGAGGCGTTGCGCATTCCCGTGGTGTTGAGAAGCTTCAACTTTGGCAGCCGCTCGACCAGGCTGCGCGGGAAGGGCGTGCGTTCGCGCATCGCCGCAATGATCTC
>JBARIB010000228.1:0-1710 GCA_049799535.1 Allostellaceae bacterium
GCCGGGCTGCTGTTGCGAACCGGGTTTGGGATGCCGGTTGCGGATACCGAAAAGATCTCGGTCACCTACCCCGATGCGCTCGCGCTGATGCGCGACCTTCGCGGCATGGGAGAAACCAACGCACTGACGGCTCGCCGCCGCACACCGCTGCGACGCGCCACGCTTGCGCGTGCGGCGATGCTCTATGCCGAGCGCTTCGGCTTAGCGGACGGGCGCATTCCGGCGAGCTTCGAAATCCTGTTCATGACCGGCTGGGCGCCGATGCAGTGAGAAATTGGTCGGGCCGGCAGCGCGCAGCGGCCGCTCAATGCGGAACTTGGAACAAGCGTGGCCAGAGGCCTATCAGGCCGATCACGATCAGATAAATTGCGACGACATAGTTCAGCAGCCGGGGCATGAGAAGGATCAGGATGCCGGCAATCAGCGCGGCGAGCGGTTGGAGCACAATTACGTCGAATGTCATCGAGCGAGTTTTCCGTTGTCCTGCGTCCGTGCACGCTAAGGCATCACACGGTTTCCGTCGAGCCGCTCTGAGCAGGCGATCGGCCGAGGGCGCGCCGAGCGCACCTCCTCAACGCGCTGTCATCTAGCCGATTTGCGCGTATCGCGATGGAAATGAGATAAAAATGCGCCTCGGGGAGGAGCGGGGGATGGAGGATACGGCGCGAACGACGGAAACTGCAGAACACGCCTTCTGGTCATGGCTCGGCTTCTGGGTGCAGATCGTAGTTCTATTCGTTCTCGTCGTGGTTGGCGCCTTTGCCGCGAGCCGCGCCGAGCGTTCCGGTGATTACGCTTGCGGTATGACCTTAATCCTGGGATCGATCGCGCTCATTTTTCTGCGCGTCAAAAACCGGCTCGACGGCGGCCCGTCCGGGTTGGGGCAGTTTCTCCTCGTCGAAAATATGTGGAACCTGGCGCTCGTGATTCCGCTTTTCGTCGTCATCGGGCTCGCCGGCTTGTTCATCGCGCATGCCTGGGACAGCGGCGCCATGCATACGGCGGGAATTGCGCTATTCCTCGCAAGCGGTGCGATCATCTTTCTCGATATGAAGCGCGTCTTTGACCGCATGGATGCGCGAGGGCGGCGCTGACATGCCGACGGTGCTCTCGATCCAGTCTTGGGTCGCCTGTGGCAATGTCGGCAACACCGCGGCGCTGTTTCCGCTGCAGCGGCTCGGATGCGAGACCTGGTCGCTGAACACCGTCGCCTTCTCGAACCACACGGGTTACGGCAAATGGCGGGGCGCCGCGGTCCCGGCGCAAGAGATCGCGACATTATTCGAGGGCATAGCGGAACTTGGCATCCTGCCGCGCTGCGACGCGGTATTGTCCGGCTATCTCGGGGCGCCGGATGCCGGCCCAGTATTGCTCGATATCGTCGCACGGGTCAAGAAAGCCAACCCGCGGGCATTGTTCGCCTGTGACCCGGTGATGGGTGATGTCGGCCCCGGATGGTATGTGCGCGCCGGCGTCCCGGAGTTCTACCGCGACTGCGCGATCGCAGCGGCGGATATTATGACGCCCAACCGCTTCGAGCTCGAATGGCTGACCGGCCGACCGGTGGGCACGCTGGCGGAGGCGGGCGCTGCTGCCGCCGGTTTGCGCGAGCGTGGGCCCGAGATTGTTCTCGTCACCAGCCTCGACCTCGCGGCCGACGGCATCGGGGTCGTGGCGGCCGGCGCTGACGGCGTCTGGGCAGTCGAGACC
>JBARIB010000229.1:0-1747 GCA_049799535.1 Allostellaceae bacterium
ACCTGATAAGTGACCCCCAGTTGCCCTCAGGTCACTCCCACTCGATGGTACCCGGCGGCTTTGAGGTGATGTCGTAGACGACGCGGTTGATGCCGCGCACTTCGTTGATGATGCGGGTCGCGGTGCGGCCCAGGAATTCGTGCGGGAACGGGTAGTAGTCGGCGGTCATGCCGTCGGTCGAGGTCACCGCGCGCAAGGCGCAGACGAAATCGTAGGAGCGGCTGTCGCCCATCACGCCGACGCTCCGGACCGGCAACAATACGGCAAAGGCCTGCCAGATCGCGTTGTAAAGACCGGCGTTGCGGATCTCCTCGAGAAAGACCGCATCGGCCTTGCGCAATATGTCGAGCTTCGGCTGGGTGACCTCGCCGGGGATGCGGATCGCCAGACCCGGTCCGGGAAAGGGGTGACGCTCGACGAACCGCTCGGGGAGGCCCAGCTCGCGGCCCAATTCACGGACCTCGTCCTTGAACAATTCGCGCAACGGCTCGACGAGCTTCAGTTTCATTCGCGCCGGCAAGCCGCCGACATTGTGATGCGATTTGATAGTCGCCGACGGCCCGCCGAGCGGGCTTACCGACTCGATCACGTCCGGATAAAGCGTTCCTTGCGCCAAGAACTCGACATTGCCGAGTTTGTGCGCCTCCTCGTCGAACACATCAATAAAGGCGGCGCCGATCGTTTTACGTTTCTCCTCGGGATCGACGATGCCGGCGAGCTTGTCGAGAAACAACCCGCTCGCATCGCGATGGATCAGAGGGATGTTGAAGTGGCCGCGGAAGAGGCCGACGACCTCCTCCGCCTCGCCGGCCCGCAACAGGCCGGTATCGACAAAGATGCAGGTCAAGTGGTCGCCGATCGCCTCGTGCAGCAGCACGGCCGTGACCGCGGAATCCACACCGCCTGAGAGACCGCACACGACATGGCCGCGCCCGACCTGCCGGCGGATTCTGTCAATGGCCTGGCTGCGAAACAGCGCCATTGTCCAGTCGCCGCGACAGCCCGCGACCCCATGGCTGAAGTTGCGCAGCAGCTGAGCGCCCTGCGGCGTGTGGGCGACTTCGGGGTGGAACAGCACGCCGTAAAACCGGCGGCTGTCATCGGCAATCGCGGCGTAGGGCGCTCCTTCGCTGGACGCCACCGCGCGGAAACCCGGCGGCAAGGCATCGACGCGGTCGCCATGGCTCATCCACACCTGTTCGCGCCCGCCCCCTTTGGCGGTTGGCGGCCACAGCCCCTCGAACAGTCGGCACTCGTCGAGGATGTCAATGAAGGCGCGGCCGAATTCCTGGTGCTCGCTCAAGGTGACGCGGCCACCAAGCTGGGCGCACATCGTCTGCATACCGTAGCAAATGCCGAGGACCGGCACGCCAAGCCGGAACACCGCCTCCGGGGCGCGCGGCGAGGCGGCCTCAGTTAACGAGGCGGGGCCGCCCGACAGGA
Organism: Allostellaceae bacterium; assembly: GCA_049799535.1. Lineage (GTDB taxonomy): Bacteria > Pseudomonadota > Alphaproteobacteria > ATCC43930 > CGMCC-115725 > AP-15. Next base: position 1,444 of record JBARIB010000229.1, read on the forward strand.
CGATCCCGCGCGGGGCAAACTCGCGGATCCGATCTTCGGAGATCGTGTAAGGTTGGATCTCGCAATAGACCCCACTCTCGCGCACTCGTCGCGCGATCAGCTGTGTGACCTGGCTGCCGAAATCGAGGATCAGGATGCGATCGGACATGGTCGGCGCTCGAAGATCGCGACAAAGAACCCGTCGGTCCCATGCTGCGCAGGGGTCAGCCGCAAATAATGTTCGCCGCCCGGCGAGGCGCCGCCGATTGTCTCTTCCCAGGCGCGCGCCGCCGGCCATAGCGCAAAATCGGGCTCGGCGGCGAGA
>JBARIB010000230.1:0-2736 GCA_049799535.1 Allostellaceae bacterium
CTCTTCGCCAAAGAGGTCGGCTCGCGTCGACAGCAGCTGACCGAGCTTGATGAAGCTCGGCCCCAGCTCATTGAAGGCTGCCGCGAGCCGCTCGCCCGGGCGTGGGCGAACTGGCCCACGGCGGCGTGCGAAAAGATGGCTGAACCTGACGAACGGCGCCGCCGCCGGAACAGCTTGCAACGGAAATAGCGCGTCATGACGCGCCAGGGTTATGCAGATCCGGGCGAGCCGGAAAAGATTGCGGAGGCTGCGCAGAAGCCCGAACCGGGGGCGGAGCGCGTCAGAGGCGCCAGGCTGAGTGGAGCGCAGCGACGCCCCCCGTCAGATTGCGGAATTTGACTTGTTCGAGCCCGGCTTGGCCGATCATGGCGGCGAATTCGCTTTGCCGCGGGAAACGTCGGATGCTCTCAACGAGGTAGGCGTAAGCGTCGCGGTCGCCAGTCACGATCTGCCCCAGCAACGGCACGAACTGGAAGCTGTAGAAATCGTAGAGCGGCTGCAGAAGTGGGCTGATTTCCGGCGTGAACTCTAGGCACAGAAATCGGCCGCCCGGCTTCAGCACACGACGCGCCTCGGCAAGCGCCGCATCGATATGCGTCACATTCCGCAGCCCAAAGCCAATCGTATAGAGGTCGACGCTGCGGTCGGGCACGGGAAGCCGCTCGGCATCGGCGCATACCCATTCGATCCCGGTCAGAATGCCCTCGTCGAGAGCGCGGGCGCGGCCGAGCGCCAGCATCGCCGCGCTGAGGTCGCAAACTAAGGCGCTCACACTCTCCGGCTTTCCCTGCGGTGCGAGATGCGGGAGGGCGCGCAATGCGATGTCACCGGTGCCACCGGCGACATCGAGGAGACGCTGGCCCGGGTGCGGCTTCAATGAAGCCACCAATACGGACTTCCACCAGCGGTGTATGCCGGCGCTCATCAAATCATTCATCAGGTCGTAGCGCGGCGCGACACTCTCGAACAAGGCGCGCACCAGCGGCGCCTTCTCGCCCTCGTGCACGCGGCGAAAGCCGAAATCTGTGCCGCCGCTTGTGTCTTTATCGGTCATCGGGCAGGAAGATAACCATGTACGCTTACGCACGCCACGACACGTAATTCCGAAACCAATGCCTGAATTGCCTGAGGTGGAGACGGTTCGGCGCGGGCTGGCGCTCAAAATGACGGGACGCAGGATCTTGCAGGCGGAATTGCGCCGGCCCGATCTGCGCCGGCCGTTCCCGCCGGCACTCGCCGACCGGCTTGGCGGCGCGCGTATCGGCGCGCTCGGCCGGCGCGGGAAATACATCCTGATCGAGCTCGATTCGGACGGAGTGCTGCTCCTGCATCTGGGGATGTCCGGTAGGGTTACCGCTGGTAGCTCAGCCCTGCCCGATGCGCCGCACGATCACGTCATTCTGAGGCTCGACGACGGCACCGTTATTCGCTTCAACGATCCGCGCCGTTTCGGTCTGCTCGATTACGCGAAACGCGGTGAGGAGGCACAGCACCCGCTATTGGCGGGGCTCGGCCCGGAGCCGCTCGAAGCGGAGTTCAGCGGCGACTATCTCACGGCGGCGCTGGCCGGCAAGATGACCCCGATCAAGTCGGCTTTGCTCGATCAGCGCATCATCGCCGGGCTCGGCAATATCTACGCTTGCGAGGCGCTGTTTCGCGCCGGCATCTCGCCGCGGCGCTTGGCCGGCTCTATCGGCCGCGACCGTGCCGATCGGCTCGTTGCCGGGATCCGGTCGGTGCTGACCGAGGCCATCGAAGCCGGTGGGTCATCGTTGCGCGACTACGTCCAGGCCGATGGCGAGCTCGGCTATTTCCAGCATCGGTTTGCGGTCTACGACCGAGAGGGCGAGCCGTGTCCCGGGTGCGACTGCGGCCACGGCGTTCGCCGGATCGTGCAGGCCGGCCGATCCAGCTTCTTCTGCGCCAAGCGACAGCGCTAACGAGGTAGAACATGAGCGAAGAGCCGAGATATCAGAACATCCTCGCCGAGCGGCGCGGCGCGGTCGGGGTCGTCACGCTGAACCGGCCCGCAGCGCTGAATGCCTTGAACGCGGCGCTGATCGCCGAACTCGCGGCCGCGCTTGACGAGTTCGAGGATGATCCGGCGATCGGCGCAATCGTGCTGACGGGGAGCGAAAAGGCCTTCGCCGCCGGCGCCGACGTCAAAGAGATGGCGGCGAAGAGCTACCCCGAAATCTATCGCGAGGACTTCATCACCCGCGGCTGGGAACGGTTGGCGCAATGCCGCAAACCGGTTGTCGCCGCCGTGGCCGGTTTTGCGCTCGGTGGCGGCTGCGAGCTCGCGATGATGTGCGACATCGTCATTGCCGCCGACACCGCGCGGTTCGGTCAGCCGGAGATCACGCTCGGCACGATACCCGGCGCGGGCGGCACGCAGAGGCTGGCTCGTTTCGTCGGGAAGGCGAAGGCGATGGATCTATGCCTGACCGGCCGCATGATGGATGCTGCGGAGGCTGAGCGCGCGGGGCTGGTCAGCCGCATCGTGCCGGCGGCCGAACTGCTTTCCGAGGCCGTCAAGGTCGGCGAGCGGATCGCGCAAATGTCGCAGCCGATCGCAATGATGGTGAAGGAGGCGGTTAATCGCGCTAACGAGACAACGCTCGCTGAGGGTGTCCGCTTCGAGCGGCGGCTATTTCATTCGACTTTCGCGACCGAGGACCGGAAGGAGGGCATGGCCGCCTTTATCGAAAAGCGCAAACCCGCTTTTCGGAACCG
>JBARIB010000231.1:0-2862 GCA_049799535.1 Allostellaceae bacterium
TGGTTCGCAACCGTGGCCGGGTTGTCAGCAAGGATGACTTGATCCAGGGCGTTTGGGGCGGGCGGATCGTTTCGGACTCGGCGTTGACGACGCGCCTCAACGCGGCGCGCAAGGCGGTCAACGACAGCGGTGCGGAGCAGCGTGTCATTCGCACCGCGCAGCGTAGAGGCGTGCGCTTTATCGGCGAGGTCAGCGAAGACAGCGAACCGGCAGCGCCAGCCGAGATGGCACAAGCCGTGCCGCCGCCCGCACCGCGCCTGTCGATCGTCGTGCTGCCCTTTGTCAATTTGAGCAACGACCCCGAGCAGCAATATTTCGCTGACGGGATCACAGGAAATCTGACGACCGATCTGTCGCGGATCCCGGACATGCTGGTGATCTCGCGCTACACCGCCTTCACCTATAGGGACAAGCCGGTCGACATCAAGCAGATCGGCCGCGAACTGGGAGTGCGCTATGCACTCGAAGGAGAGGTCCAGCGGTCGGGGAACCGGGTTCGCGTCACCGCCCAGCTGATCGATGCCGAAACCGATACGCATCTGTGGGCCGAGCGGTTCGACGGCGACGCCGGCGATCTGTTCGCCTGGCAAAACGAGATTACCAACCGGATCGCAGTTGCGCTCGACCTCGAGCTGGTCGACGCGGCAGCCGCCCAGCCGATCGAGCGTCCGGACACCCGCGATTACATTTTGCGCGGACGCGCCGCACGATTAAAACCGCCATCGCGTGCGAACCGCGCGGAGCAGGTTTTGCTGTTCGAGCGTGCGTTGGCACTGGATCCGCAGTCCGTCGCCGCGCAGAGCTGGTTGGCGATCGAGCTCGCCGCCCGCGCCATTGATTTAATGACTGACACGGCTGCGGCTGATATTGCGCGTGCGGCAGACCTGGCCGAGCGAGCCTTGGCCGCGTCTCCCCGCAGCTCCGTTGCGCATTTCGCCAAGGGCCAGGTGTTGCGCGCGCAGCACCGACACGACGAGGCCATCCTCGAATACGAGACGGTCATCTCGCTCAACCGCAACTGGGCCCACGCATATTCCCATCTCGGCTGGTGCAAGTTCATGAGCGGGTCGGTAGAGGCACTTATCCCGGCCCAGGAGCAAGCGATTCGGCTCAGTCCGCGCGATCCCCAGATCGGGCTTTTCTATAGCCGGATCGGGCGCGCGCATCTGTTGCAGTCGCGCATCGAGGAGGCGATCGTCTGGTGCGAAAGGGCGCGCAACGCCACTCCGGCGGCTGCTATCTTCCGCTCGTTCCTCGCCTCTGGCTATGCTCTCAAAGGCAACACCGACCGCGCCGCCATTGAGCTCTCCGAGGCCCGCAGGCTGGTTGGCGACAATCGTTATTCCAGCATCGCCCGCTTGCGGGCCGTCGAACCTTGGGGGGTGCCCAAGATTCGCGCGTTGGTCGAAACCACATATTTCGCGGGTCTGCGTAAGGCCGGGGTTCCGGAAGAATGAACGTTTGGTCTCGCGAGATCTCTGAGAAGTTCGTATTTCCTGCCCCGGGTGGCCCCGGTGTTGCGAATAAGAGCGTGTTGGCGACACGGCGGAAGAAGTGCTGGAGGTCGCCGCGCAGCTCCGCCGAACCCTCGAACTCGCGATAGGTCACATCGCTCACTTCGCAGAGCTCGCGCAGCAGCGGGGTCTGACCGGGGCGTGGTTCTACGCTGCGACTTGCCGCGCTGCGCTTTTCATCGTGTCGGCGAGAATCGTGTAGACAGCCAGCCACGCGTTCTTAACCTCGGGTGTGAAATCGGGTCCCAGGCCCTTGTCGAGCGTCCACAACAGCGCCTCGGCAACCATATCGTAGTGCTCGTTCTTCACGCCGTATCCCGCATGGCGACGGCCCAGGTCTTGAACGACCGGCATGAGCTCCGGCAGCTTTTGGAGACTGCTTACCGCCAAAGCGATGGTCGACATCAGTTTCCGGCCCTGCGCCTTGAGGTCGCCTTTGAACAATGGCCGCACCTGCGGTGCGATTTCGAACAGCCGCCCGTAGAACAGACCGGCGGCCTGGTCGGCGATCGGCGCAACCTTGGCGAAGCTCTGTTTGAGCAGTTGGACCCGTTGAGGCGTGATCGCAGTATCGCTCATTTCCTCTCCTCGATCGCCCCGCGGCGAGGCTGTGTCTCGATGGCTGGAGGATGTCCGAATCTGGAGCCGAAAACTTTGAGATGCGCTTGGTTTACCCTTAAGGTGAGCTTCTTTTTTCCTCAAGAAACGTGCGCTCGGGCCGATACGGTCTCCATTGGCCGCGGTCTCCAGCGCCACGCCAGCCCGTGACGCACCACGAGGGCGAGGGGCGCCAGGCAGGCATCCGCACTGGCTCGTCAAGCCGCTGCCAGCAGCTCGTGAAGAAGCGCGCGATGAATCCCAGCATCACGGCCGCCGGGCGCATCGTTGAGTGAGAGCAAGCGGCAAACGCCTCGGCGGCCGCCGCATAATCCCGTTCGGCGAGCATGGCCGGGTCGTGGCAGACATTTGGAAGTGCCGGTTGCGACGATGCTCATTGTGATCCGCTTCGCGATAGTGAGGTAAACTGCCGCCTCCAAAACGGTCTGGGTGCTTCGCGGAGCAACGCGTCGCGGGTGAGGCCGATGTCCTGGAGGGTGTGGTCATTAAGCTCGCACAGCCCGCGATGTGAATGCGCGCGCTCCCGCCAGCGTCGCATTAAGCCCATGACCCGCTGGAGAGCCGCGTTGCGGCGTGGCGGCCGTACCGCAGCCCCACCGAGAGCGGCGGTTGCCGCGGCGGTAAAAGCAAGCTTGTTCATGATAATCTGCTCAAAGGTCTCGGCTGGTTGTCGCCGGAAGAGCAGTAGCCCTCATTTCCTCTCCTCGATCGCCCCGCGGCGGGGCAGCGT
>JBARIB010000232.1:0-8681 GCA_049799535.1 Allostellaceae bacterium
CCGCGACCGCGGCGTTGCCGAGCCCCTCGGCCACTCCCAGGATGACCGCCGCCCGCAACGCCAGACGCCGCTCGGTCTTGCCCGCCGCCAGCCAGGTGCGCAGCACCGCACGGTCCTCGCTGGTCAACCTCACTTCTGCCGCTTTCATCGCGGCAGATTACCATATCCTCTAACTTATGCAACTAGGTACTAGAGCCAATCGGGGTCTCAGGGGTAGGAAACCGTGTTCGTTCGCGCTCGTTGGTCGACCGACGTGTGCCAGGAGTGAAAATTGAAACCGACAGCCGGTCAGATTATGGTGTTCGGCGAAAGGGGTTGTTTCTTTCATTGCTCAATTTCGATGGTTACAGCGGCAGTTGCATGCCTCTTGTCGAGCGTCCGCGTGTACTTTGAGATGGGTCAGGATGGAACTACGCGACGACGATCTCACAAATTTCGAACGGCAGGGCGCCGGACCCTTGCCGGCCACGAACGATCAAGGCTACGTGGACCATGAGGGCGCGCGAATCTGGTACGCGACATTTGGGGCCGGCCGCAGCGTGATTATGCTGCATGGTGGCCTCGGCCACAGCGGTAATTGGGGTTATCAGGTTCCTGGCCTGATGAGCTCCGGTTATCGGGTTGTGCTGATCGATAGCCGGGGCCACGGCCACAGCACGCGCGATGAACAGCCCTACACCTATGAGTTGATGGCATCCGACGTTCTGGCCGTGATGGACCACCTCCAACTGGAAAAAGCAGCCTTTGTGGGCTGGAGCGACGGCGCATGCACTGCATTGGTCCTCGCCAGGAATGCCGCCCCGCGGAGGGCAGGTGTCTTCTTCTTTGCCTGCAACATGGATCCCAGCGGCATCAAGAATATCAAGCCGAGCCCAGTCCTCGGCCGATGTTTGACCCGACACACCAAAGATTATGCGCAGTTGTCGGCCACGCCGGACCAATTCGCAGCCTTCGCCGAGGCAGTCCGCCGGATGCAGAGGACCGAACCGAATTACTCTGTACCCGATCTGGCTGAAGTCCACGTGCCTATCGCGATCGTGCAAGGGGAGCATGATGAGTTCATTAAGCTCGAACATGCCGAGTACCTTGCCCGTAGCATTCCGGGGGCAGAATTCATCCTACTTCCCGGCGTCAGCCATTTCGCACCTCTCTCCGAGTATCGCAACGCGTTCGGCATCGCTTAGCCCGGGGGTCGAGAGGACGTGGTCGACGGCCGTCTTGGTCCAGGGAAATGGATAGTCCGTCCCCAAGACGATCTGGCTCGCGCCGACTTCGGCGATCAAGTGGCGCAATCCCTCCGGTGTGAAGACCATCGAGTCGTAGTACAACTGTCTCAAGTATTCGCTCGGCTTCTTCTTGAGCGTCTTGGTACATCGCTGGGGAAAGGTGACGCAGCCTTGATCTGACCGGGCAGCGTAGGAGGGCAGATAGCCGCCGGCATGAGCAGCGCAGATCTTCAGCCCGGGGTAGGCATCGAGCGTTCCCTCGAAAATCAGGTGCGAGAGAGCGATCGTCGTCTCGAGCGGGTTGCCGATGACGTTCTCCAGCACGCCATTTCCTTTCAGCCGGCCGGAGGCGCTGAGCTCGGCCGTTCCCTGGGGATGGATGAAGATCAGCGCGCCGAGCTCTTCGGCCTTGGCCCAGAACCGATGGAATTTCGGATCCGACAACTCCTCGCCGTTGACGCTGCCGCCAATCAACGCGCCGCGCAATCCGAGTTGCTTGACAGCATCTTCAAGCTGCTCGGCGGCGAGATCCGGGTATTGCAGAGCCACCGACGCCAGACCCACGAACCGGTCGGGCTGTGCCGCGCAAATCTCGGCGAGTTTCTCGTTTTGCAGCTTGACGACCTGGCCAGCGAGGTCAGGCTCGGCCTTGTACCAGAAGATCGGGTTGATGCTGAGCGCTTCGACGTCGATGCCTTGCGCGTCCATCGCCTCGATGCGTTCGGGCGAGATCACGAGCGACGGCAGCCGCACCTTCAATCCCATCAGCGCGTTCGCCTCGGGCACATGGCAATGGGCATGCACATCGACGGTCCGAACGCGTCTTCCATTGACGACGACCTCGCGTCGCCGCTGTGGCGCCTGTGCCAAAGAAGGACTCAACAGGCCACATCCAATGAACGCCAAGCCCGTCAGCCCGCCGGCCGCTCGGCAGAGCATCTCTCTACGGTTTGTCATGATCTGCATTTCCCCCATATCTCAAGTGAAATACCCTGTTCGCGGGCCTTTCAAACAGAAATCGGCGAGCCCGTCATCTGGTGTGATCGATGTCACACGCGTATGGGATCGTCCGGGATATAAGACCTTGTTCGCTGGTGAGCCGAAAGGCGGAGTCAGCTTGCTTTCCCGGACCAAGTACGGCAGCGGTGTCCTTGGGAAAAGCATCGTAGGTGCCGGCGTCGACGGCTTCAGTTTTCGCGGTATTGGGGTGCGGGGCCAGAGCGGATCCTTTGCCCGGAATGTTCTTTGGCGACGTCTCCATCACCGGCTCTCTTTCGAGAGTGGAAGGCGGCTTTATGATTGATCACCCGCTCGACCCGGAAAAACAAATATCTCCAGCGCTCGTTCGTCGAGTCCCCCGACATGATGATCGTCTACAGTGGTACTATAAGCACTGACGCTAACGGCGAGGCCAGCGTTATGCTGCCGGAGGTACTTTGAAGCGGCAAACGAGGATTTCCGGTACCCGCTGACCGTGATTGGCCAGTTTGCACAGGCAACCGTGTTAACTGAAATCCGCAACAAGCGGTTCGCGATAAGAACCAACCAGCCGCGAGTCAAAGGTTCCTTGCAGGTGACCGGCATACGGAAGGACGCTTGGGCCGTAGCGAACCGAATTGCAGTGGAAGAGGAAAAAGCAGCTGAGCCCAGGGGGCGCTATTTGCACCCGGAGCTCTGGGGACAACCGAAGGTGAAGCAGATTCATCGAGACGAGTAAGTGGAGTCAGACGCGCCATGACTGCATTGGACGCACCTTCGCGAACTGCTCGAATTTCCGCCGTAGAAAGTAGCTGAGGATGACCGTTCGTGTGGTCGTCGTTCGGGTACTCACCGGCGAAGGTCGGCCCATGATCCAGCCGTCGGATGCGCGCAGGGCCTGCTCCGTGGCCTCCGACAGCCGCGCCTCCTGCTCTCCCCCGGATGGTGCAAGATCAACCTATGCCGTCCTGTGGAACGCGCTCAATCGATTAGCGGCCAATTATTCGGCGAGCGAGAACGCAATGCTTTTCAGCGGGACGGCGAAGCGCGCTTATCGGCTTGCCTGACCATCCAACGTTTGCTTCGACCCCTTACCCCTCAGCCGGGCGCGCCGACTGCGATCCTGCGGCGGCACTAGAATGGCACCCATCTCGAGGACCGCGCGGGTTTTGGTTTGCGCCCGATTTGGCTAGACCGTCGGGAGAAATGGCTATTCATTCCCCTCCGCTTGGGTCCCAATTTCTGACGGTCTCATGCTGTCTACGATCTCTGAGTTTTTATGTGGTTGCTATGTAGGCTGTCTCAGAGTGTGCCTCGTGGGTGGTCGAGGTGGCATTGGCTTACGCGATCGAGAGACCAGTGGAGCGCGCCTATCGCCGCGGCGATCGTTTCGAAAAGCGCCATATTCCTCTAGCCTCGGGTTATGCTGCTTTCGCGGAGACGAGCGACAAGGTGGCTGGTCCGTTGTTTTGCATCGGCGTCCATCCTGCCGGCCACGAGCCCCTTGAGTCTCGGTTCGCGAGTGAGCGTGATGGGAGGGCATCCCGTGGTCCAACAAGGCCGAACTCGTCGAGCTCGATGCCGGCGGCTGCCATCAGCGCTGAGGGATCGATGATTTCGAGCTTGTGGTTGGCGAAGCGGATGATCTTTTGTTCGCGAAGAGTCTGCAGTGTGCGGCAAACATGGACGTAGGTAAGACCGAGCGCCTGGCCGATGTGTCCCTGGCTTAGCGGCAGCTGAACAATCTCACCCGGCTTAGCCGGAAGCCGGCGGCGCAGCCTGACATAGATCTCGAGCAGCAGATGCGCAATGCGTTCCCTAGCGCCGCGCAGACCGAGATTGGTGAGGTGGTCGTGGGCGCGGGCTTCATTGGCGATGATTTGGCGGCAGAGCAGAACCGCAAGCCGAGGATTACTTTCCATGATGGCGTCTAGCTTACGCCTTGGAAAAGCGTACACGCGCACGACCGAAAGGCAACGGGCGGAGTGATACATCGAAGCATCCGGTCCCGACTGAAATCCCAGCACCGCGCCCGGAAGTGCGAAATCCAAGATCTGGCAGGAGCCGTCGTCCAGCAGCACCGACAATGCAATCCAGCCGTTTAGGACGATATAGTAAAATGGACAGATATCGCCCTGCCGATAGACATCTGATCCGGCGGGAATGACCCGAGCGCCGGCTTCCAGATCGGCAATTGCTCCGAGCTCTCTTCGTATCGGCATATTGCGTCTCCCATCCGTGGTGGCTGGACCGGCACGCCGGCTTCAAGCCGCCGCCTGTACTGCGAGGGCCCGCAAAGCTCGGCACGAGCTTAGTTAGCTCGCGTCATCGATCGGATCGAGTGAGGAGAGGTGAATTTCGGTGAGTTGCGGTAAGGACCGGAAGATGATCGCAGCAGAACCTATGTCCCCGGCGCCAGCGGTCCGACGATGCGCCGCAATCAAGCCCGTAGGGCGCGCCGGCTAACGCGATGATGTTCGATTAAATGCCGAAGCCGTTGCCGCGCCGCATCCGGCCCGATTGTTTTCAACCCCCAAGCCCGCGACCACGCCGCCCGCTCCCTAACGGCGGAGCAGTGCGTGCAGACCAAGAGCTCCCCAGCCGACCAGCAGACCAACCCCGCCGAAGGGTGTTATTAGCCCGACCCATCCGACGCCGGTCAGCGCCAATATGAAGAGGCTGAGACTGAATAGTAGAATGCCGGAAGCAAAGCCCCAGCCGGCAATCACCAGAGGCAGACTGGGCCGGGCCTGCGCCTCTGCTATCGCGCTGACGGCGATGAGCGCTGCGGCATGGGCCATGCCATAGAGAGCGCCGGTTCGTAATAGCTCGGCCATGCGTTCGGCGCCGGGTAGATGGGCCGCGGCGGCACCTGCCGCGACCGAGAGGAAACCACCAATCGCAGCAGCGACGAGCAACGGGCGCGTCATTGCCGCTCCGCTCTTTCTTTCAAGGCGGCCCGATAAACCGCCAGCGTCTTGCGAGCAACGATGTCCTCGGCAAAGTGCCGCTCGATCAGCGTGCGTCCGGCGAAGCCCATTGCGGCCCGCCGCATCGGGTCCCCCGCGAGCATTGCGATTGCCGCGGCCAATCCATAGACGTCGCGAGGCGCGACCAGAATCCCCGTTTCGCCAGAGCGGACCACCTCGCGGCAGCCAGGGACATCCGAAGCGATGATGGGCCGCGCGCAGGCGGCCGCCTCGAGCAGCGTTTTGGGTATTCCTTCGCCGTAGGTCGATGGCAGCACAGCTATCGCCGCACGCCGCCACACGGTGCGCACATCCGTGACCGGGCCGAGCCATTCGATACCCGGCTCGGCGGCGAGCAAGAGAAGCTGCTTCGCTGTAAGCGAGCCCGCATTGTCGGGATCGGTGGGTCCCGCGAGAAGCAGCTCGACCGCCATGCCGCGGGACCGCAACAGCCGGATCGCGGCGGCCGCGTCGAGTACTCCCTTGCTGCGCAGCATCCGCGAGACAAGCGCAACCGCAACGAGAGGACTTCCCGGATCGGGTAAGGGTTTGAAATGGGTGGGATCGACCCCGGAACCCCTAATCGTAACCACCCGGCACGGCTCCGTCGTAAGCCCGGCAATCGCATCGTAGTCTTCGGGGTTCTGAACAATGACCCAGCCATGGTCTCGCCCTACCGCGAGCCGGAGTGCAAGATGCAGCGCCGGCCGGCGCAGCCTGGCGGCAAATCCGGTGTGCGAAAAGCCGGAGCCCAAGCCCATGATCGAGTCGATGACCGCTGGCGCATCGGCCGATCTCGCGGAGGCGAGGCGCCGGGCTACCCGCCCGAACAGCACCGGCTTTAATGCAATGTGGTGAACAAGGTCCGGCCGTTCGTGGCGATACAGCCTTGCAATTTCGCAGATCGCCCGCGCCGAGCCTATGAGCTTGTCGCCTCGACGGCGCCAGGAAATTGGGTGCAAAGCGAAGCCTTCGGCGCGGATTTGATCGGCATGGGAGCGAACGCGGGCAGCGACTGTGACCGCGAAGCCGGCTGCTTGGGCAGCGCGCGCTACCGGCAGGCGATGCGAACAGAAATACCAATCCTCGGTGACGAGGAAGAGGAGCTTTGGCCGCGACGTTTCCCCGGAGGCGGAGGGCTGCGGCACTAGGGTGATCGTCTCTGCAATGTCGGGAACGGCCACTGCGGAAAAAGGAAAGGTTAGGAATCGTCTGAGTCGGGTCTACTAATGCAATTGGCATCGGTTTGCTCGCATAATCCAGTTGCAGCATCGCGACGGAGGCGACGCTTGGCGCGAATGTTGGTGACCGGCGCTGCCGGCTTTATCGGCCGCGCCTTGTGCCGCAGCCTCGCCGAGCGCGGTCACGCAATCCTCGGGGCGACACGAGCTCCCGCGGAGCGGATTCCGGGAGCCGAGCTTCGACCGATCGGCGCTATCGGCCCGCAGACCGATTGGTCCGCACATCTCGACCACATCGACGTAGTGATTCATCTCGCGAATCGCTCCCATCGCCAACCGTCGCAACGGGCGGAGCTAGATGAGGCGGGGACAGCAGCGGCTCTCTTGCGCGCGGCAGCAATGGCCGGAGTGCGTCGCCTCGTCCACATGAGCTCAATTAGGGCTATGGGCGACGCGACGCTGCCTAGCAGGCCGTTTCGCTGTACCGATCCTCCGCGGCCGCACGACGCTTATGGCCGCACCAAGCTCGCGACCGAGAACGCACTACAGGCTGTGGCGCGGGCTACCGGAATCGAGCTCGTGATTTTGCGCCCGCCCCTTGTCTACGGTCCCGGCGTCAAGGCAAACTTTCGGATGTTAATGCGGCTTGTCGATAGCGGTATACCGTTGCCCTTGGCCGGGATCGATAACCGTCGCAGCCTCGTTTTCCTCGACAACCTCGTCGATCTTGCCACCCGCGCCAGCCTTCATCCTGACGCCGCCGGACGCGTCTGGCTGGTGCGCGATGGGCCCGATCTGTCCACACCCGAGCTGATCGGCGCGCTCGCTGCATCGCTAGGGCGCCCGGCCCGGCTCTTCCGCGCGCCACAAACCGCGTTCACGGCCCTTCGGCACCTGCCTCACTTCGGCGGGTTCGTAAGTCGCCTCACGCTCTCATTGCAGGTCGAAGACAGCGAGACGCGTGCGGCGCTCGATTGGCGCCCTCCGGTGTCGCCCAAAATCGGGCTCGTGCTGACCACGCGGGCATTTCGCTCCGGATCGTAGCGAGAACGCTTGCCGCCGCCGTGGTGTTTTCCTTCCGACTCTCACTTCCCGAGTATTGCCGCAGCGGAGGCGCCGTTGGCGATTACAGAAGATACTTTGCTGATCCGGCAAGCCATGGCCTACGTCATCGAACTTCATCGCGAGCTGACCGAGGAGAATGGCGCCCCGACGCTCGGTATTCAAAACCAGGCGACCGAATTCATCCTCGCCGACCCGGAGCTGTGCGCAGCGGTTTCGGATTGGGCGCGGAACGTCGATATCGACGAAGCCACGACCTGGCCGCCCTCCCGACTGCCGCGAGATAAGGCTTATCGGCGCATCCGGACCTATCTTCAATCAGTCATGGATCAGTCGGTCTTCACGCCGCCGGGGCAGGAGCCCGAGGATCGGAGCTGATTCTTGCCAACCGGCGCGGTATATCCAAGAGCAATCAAGGAAGGAGGCGCGCGTGCCAAGCTTCGATATTGTTTCCCGGATCGAGCTTCCTGAGGTCGACAACGCCCTCGCCGGAATAACGCGCGAAATTGCCACTCGCTTCGATTTCAAAGGCAGCAAATGCAAGATCGACCGCCAGGAAGGGACCCTGACGGTCATTGCCGATGACGAATTGAAGCTGAAGCAGATGCACGAATTGCTCAAGGTGCACCTGACAAGACGCAAGGTGGATCCGGCGGTGTTGGAGTACAAGACGCCGGAGAAAGCGTCGGGGAACACGTTGAAGCAAACGATCGTGTTGCGGCAGGGTGTGGATGCCAACCTCGCCAAGCAGCTGATCCGCGAGATCAAAGACAGCAAGCTCAAGGTGCAGGTTTCAGTCCAGGGCGACGAATTGCGCGTCACCGGTAAAAAGCGCGACGACCTGCAGGCCGCGATCGGTGTTGCCCGCGGGCTCAAGATCGATCAGCCTCTGCAATATGTGAATTTTCGGGATTAGCGCGAGGCTGTCACCCTGCGCTTGATTGCGCCCCCGTTAGTCGCTATTAGCAACAGACCTCGTCCCCTTCGTCTAGAGGCCCAGGACACCGCCCTCTCACGGCGGCAACACCGGTTCGAATCCGGTAGGGGACGCCAGTTCCGCTTTTTCAAGCAAAATCAATAGCTTAGAAACCCGGCCGTTCACGGTCTCTGTATAGGCCGAATGTATGTTTCTTGTATAGGCGCAGCTTGGCCTCGATCGCCGGATGCGCTCTCTGGAGACCTAACGGCGCAACGGGCCAGCCGACTATCCCCGCACCAACCCGCCGTCGATCGGGATCACCGCCCCGGTCACATAATCGGACAGG
>JBARIB010000233.1:0-4410 GCA_049799535.1 Allostellaceae bacterium
GATTCCCTCGGCGGCATGCATGCCGTGAATGTCCTCCGGGCTCGTCTCGATTCGAACCAGGATTACCCCTTCGCCGCGCGCGGCGAGCGACTCGGCCTCATCTGCCGAAAAAACGACTTTGCCCGAAGCGGCCCCGGGCGACGCTGGTAACCCGCGCGCAAGAACAGTCCGTTTGGCCTTGGGATCGAGCATTGGATGGAGGAGCTGATCGAGCGAGGCCGGCTCGATGCGCCGGATCGCTTCCTTGCGATCGATGACTCCCTCTTCGACAAATGAGACGGCGATTTTTAGAGCGGCCTGTGCCGTGCGCTTGCCGGTGCGTGTCTGCAGCATCCACAGCTTGCCGCGCTGCACCGTGAATTCGATGTCCTGCATGTCGCGGTAATGCTCCTCAAGCTTCCCGCGAACCTTGCAGAGTTCGGCCAAGACCTCGGGCATGACCTCTTCCATCGCCGGCAAGTCCAACTCGTTCGCTTTCTTGCCTGCGACCGTCAAATGCTGCGGCGTGCGAATGCCAGCGACGACATCCTCGCCTTGTGCGTTGACCAGATATTCGCCGTAGAACT
The DNA here is from genome assembly GCA_049799535.1 of Allostellaceae bacterium. Classification (GTDB taxonomy): domain Bacteria; phylum Pseudomonadota; class Alphaproteobacteria; order ATCC43930; family CGMCC-115725; genus AP-15. The sequence continues at coordinate 567 of JBARIB010000233.1, forward strand.
CGTTCGCGCCGGTCGACGGGTTGCGGGTGAAGGCGACGCCGGTGGCGCAGTCCGTCCCCATGTTGCCGAACACCATAACCTGCACGTTGACCGCTGTCCCCCAATCACCAGGGATTTCGTGCAGCCGCCGATATGTCACGGCGCGCGGGTTCATCCATGACCCGAAAACGGCGCCGATTGCGCCCCACAGCTGCTCCTCGGGGTCCTGCGGGAAGGCGCGGCCGGTCTCCTGGGTGACGACGTCCTTGAACCCGGAGACGATGATTTTCCACTCCTCCGCAGAGAGGTCGGTATCTAGATTGGCGCCGGCCTCGAGCTTGTGGTTTTCCAGCAACTCTTCGAAATGATGGTGATCGATACCGAGAACGACCTGCCCATACATCTGGATAAAACGGCGATAACTGTCATATGCGAAGCGCTCGTCACCACTTTTTTGCGCCAGCCCCACGACCGCGTGATCGTTCAGTCCCAGGTTGAGCACGGTATCCATCATGCCTGGCATCGACACGCGAGCGCCGGAACGTACAGAAACCAAGAGAGGATTTTTGGCATCGCCAAACCGGGCGCCGAGCGAACGTTCGAGGGCGGCGAGCCCATCGGCAACATGATCACGCAATTCCGGCGGATAGGATTTGTCGTGGCTATAGAAGTAGGTGCAGACCTCCGTCGTGATCGTGAAGCCGGGCGGCACCGGCAGGCCCAGATTGCTCATCTCGGCGAGGCCGGCGCCCTTGCCGCCGAGCAAGTTCTTCATGTCGGCGCGGCCGTCGGCGGCGCCGTCGCCAAACCGGTAGACCCATTTCGTCATCCGCCGCTCATCCTTCGATCTGCGAAAAATCGGCGACCCGGTTGAGGGTCGCCCGGATCTGGGACAGTAATCGGAGCCGGTTCTCCCTCAACTCCACCTGGTCACAATTGACGGTGACCCTGTCGAAGAAATCATCGACCGGGCGCCGCAGCCGCGCCAACTCGGTCATCGCGGTCTCGAACTGTTCGCGTTCGAGGAAAGTTCCCGCGCGCTCACCCACTTCGACAAGAGCCTCGAACAGTGCGCGCTCCTCCGGCTGGCGCAGCAGAGCTGGCTCGGCCTCGCCGTCATAGCTGCAGCCGTCTTTGCGCTGTTCGATGACGACGATGTTGGCGGCGCGGCGATAGGCGACGAGCAGGTTGGCGCCGTCTTCCGAGGCAAGAAAGTTATCCAGAGCGTCGACGCGTTTGAGAAGGCGAACCAAATCATCTTCTACCATTCCGACCTGAGTAAAAGCCGCCGCAATCAGATCGTGCCGGACGCCTTGCTCACGTAAATGAACCTTCAACCGGTCGGCAATGAAGGCGGTAACTTCATAGGGTAAAGAACCCTTACGGATTTCCGGCTTTTGAGCAGTGAGGCGGTCAATCGCCTCCGTAAAGCGCAAGCTTAGCCGGAGACGCAGTTCGTTCTCGAGGATCAGCCGAATGATCCCTTGCGCCGCGCGCCGCAATGCGAATGGGTCGCGCGACCCGGTCGGCCTTTCTCCGATCGCGAAAAACGCGACGAGTGAGTCAACTTTGTCGGCGAGGCCGACAACGATACTGATCGGCGCGCTCGGGACGGCATCGTTTGGACCAAGCGGACGGTAGTGGTCTGCGATCGCATCCGCGACGGCTGGGTCCTCGCCGTCATGCAGCGCGTAATAGCGGCCCATGATGCCCTGCAGCTCGGGAAATTCTCCGACCATGCCGCTCGACAAGTCGGCCTTGGCGAGCCGCACTGCGCGTCGCGACCGTACAGCATCAGCACCAGCCACGTGCGGCACGAGGGAGTCGGCGATTTGCTCCATCCGCACAACCTTGTCGCGCAGACTGCCGAGCTTGGCGTGAAAGACCCGCTGCGAGAGAGCGTCGATGCGGGAGGTGAGCGGTATCCGCCGGTCCTGATCCCAAAAGAAGCGCGCGTCGGCAAGCCGTGCACGCAGCACGCGTTCATTCCCAGCGATAATCGTATTGCCGCCGTCGGCGGCGAGATTATCGACAACGAACAAGAAGCGGGGAGCGAGCCTGCCGTCGGCTTCCAGGCAGGAAAAATACCTTTGGTGCGTGCGCATCGCGGTCGCCAATACTTCCGGCGGAAGCGCCATGAAAGCAGCGTCGATGGAACCGGCGAGCACAACCGGATACCCGACGAGACCGGTGACCTCATCGAGCAGCCCGGCATCCGGTTTGAGTTCGAAACCCTGGCCCGCAGCGATCTTTTCGAGATCCTTCCGGATCTTCTCTCGCCGGCGATCCTGATCCACCATGACATAAGCTGCGCCCAGCCGTTGGAGGTACTCGACGGCGCTGCCCACTCTAATTTCGCCCGACGACAGGAAACGATGACCCCGAGTGGTCCGTCCGACTGGGACGCGGTCGAGCGGCAAGGGCAGGACCTCGCCTTCGAACAGACAAATGACCGAGGTCAGCGGGCGAATCCACCGCAGGGACGAGGCCGCAAAGCGCATTGACTTCGGCCAAGGCAGCTCGAAAATCGCCGCCCTGACGAGTTCCGGCAACACCTCGCCAGCAGGCCGGCCTAGGCGTTTGATCTTCGCGAAATAAAACTCGCCCCGACCCGTGTCACGGACCTCGCACTCGTCGAGCGAGGCAATGCCGGCGGCGCGGAGGAATCCATCGATCGCTGCCGGCGGAGCCCCGAGGCGGGGGCCGCGCCGCTCCTCGATGCGGTCCGGCTGCGCCGCCGGAATTCCGCCGGCAATCACGGCGAGGCGGCGGGGCGTTACATACCCGCGCACGTCCGTCGCGGGAATATCTGCGGTGGCCAGCTTGTCGCGCAACAGCACGGTAAGGTCCGCAATGGCCCGCCGCTGCATCCCGGCCGGGATTTCCTCCGAGAGCAATTCGAGCAGCAACTCGCCCAACTCAGCCATCGGCGCCGGCGAGCCAGATTTCGCAGCAGGCCTTGGCAAGAGCGCGGACGCGCAGGATGTAAGCGGCGCGTTCGGTCACGCTGACGGCACCGCGGGCGTCGAGCAAATTGAACAGGTGGCTCGCCTTCAGGCACTGGTCGTAGGCGGGCAGCGCCAACCGGCGGTCGATCAGCTTGCGGGACTCTGCTTCGGCGTCGGCGAAATGGGAGGCGAGGCGGGCGGTGTCGGCGAGCTCGAAATTGTAGACCGAAAATTCCCGCTCGGCGCGCCGGAAGACCTGACCATAGGTAATGCGGTCGGGGCCGGGGGCGCCGTTGTAGTCGAGGTCAAAGACGCTCTCGACACCTTGAATGAACATTGCGAGCCGCTCGAGACCATAGGTGAGCTCGGTCGAGACCGGGTCGCAATCAATCCCCCCGACCTGCTGAAAATACGTGAACTGGCTGATCTCCATTCCGTCGAGCCAGACTTCCCAGCCGAGGCCCCAGGCGCCCAAGGTTGGGCTTTCCCAATCGTCCTCGACAAAGCGAATGTCGTGCATCGCAGAATCGATGCCAATCGCCGAGAGGCTCGCGAGATAGAGGTCCTGACTGTCGGCCGGCGCCGGCTTCAAGATCACCTGGAATTGATAAAAGTGCTGCAGCCGGTTGGGGTTTTCACCATAGCGGCCGTCGGTGGGCCGGCGCGAGGGTTGGACATAGGCGGCGCGCCAGGGCTCCGGACCCAATGCGCGCAATGCCGTCGCGGGATGAAACGTGCCTGCGCCGACCTCGACATCATAGGGCTGAAGGATGACGCAGCCGCGCTTTGCCCAGAAGCTCTGCAGATCGAGGATCAGCGATTGGAAGCTCAAAACCGGTCCTCGACAACTCAGCTGTTCACCGCGGCTGCGGGCAATCGGGTCTGCCGCAGCTGGGTGCGCTCGCGGCGATATAGGC
>JBARIB010000234.1:0-1547 GCA_049799535.1 Allostellaceae bacterium
GATTTTTTACCAGCTCGCTATGATAAACATGAAATACAGGCTCGGCGAAACGCTGAGCCTGCGCCGCGGAGATCATCAACTCGGTCGCCGCCAACCAACGGTCGCTATCCTGGCGACCAATCTCGGCCTTATCGATGGTGCGGGTGAATGGTCGCCTCAATGTCTCGGTTAATCGAGCGACCGACAGCAGGACCGCGAGCGGGTCGCGGTGCACGAAAACCAGCCGGGCGTCGGGATAGACCGCGCGGATTGCGTCGAGGGCAAAGACGTGATCGGGACATTTGAGCACCCATCTGCGGGGGCTGGCCGCCTGGTGCTGAAGATGTTGCAGAAAGCGCTTGTGAAAACGATAGGCATTTATATGGCCCGCTTCATCGAGCCACCGGCGATAGCTGGGGATCCGGTAAGTCGTGTCAAACCGCAGACTGGAGAAAACATGCGCGGTAATTTCGGAGCACTCCTGCGGCGAGTCGGCGTGGACCGGATGCATGCGTCGAAAATCCGGCGTGAGCATTCCGAACAGCCTCAATTGACGCGCTACCCGCTGGGGCCGGCGGTCTGCACCGGAGCGCGAATTGCGAGGCGGATAGGGATAGATCGGCTGCCAGATCCGTGGCGCCAGATTCGCTGGATCCTCTGCCAAAAGGCTGTGGAGGAAGGTGGTTCCCGAGCGCGGCAGACCAGAGATGAAAATTGGTTTGGTGATCGGCTGATCGAGAATCTCCGGCGCAAGGCTCTCTTCCTCGTGCAGCCGAAGCAGGTTCGACAAAAACCGTATTACATCCCAACGAGTGGCGATTCGCCCGAACAGGCTTAGATCCGCTTCCGCGTAGGCAGCGAGCAGGAAGATTTGCAGGGGACCTAGAAACGGCGTCTTACCAAACTCGGTGAGCCCGGTGCGCTGGCGCGCCATACCGATCAGATGGTCGGCATCCAGCGGCTCACTCAAGGGTGCGAACGCATCGCCCACCCTGTTCGCGATCTGGAAAACAGCTCTTTGCAGCATCGCGACCTTTCCGGCCGAACACGCCCGAACGGCCCCCAGATACCCGAAAGCACCCAGCTATGTATGCGGAAGTCCAACAATGAACGATGCGACCGAAACCCGCGCCATGCGAGCACTATCCGTTAACGCCCGACGGCGGCAATCGTGCTCATCGCAACCATTTCCGCCAGGTTCTATCTGCGCCCGACGCGACGATCTCTACGTAGCGACGATCTCGACCCGTCGGTTCTGCGGTTCGCGTACTCCTTGCGGAGTGGGCACGCGCGGGTCGCTCTCGCCGCGGCCGCTGACCATCATGTCGCCTCGCGCCACACCCAAAGCGGCGAGGGCGTTGGCGACGTTGTTGGCGCGCCGGACGGAAAGGCGCTGGTTATACCCCGCCGACCCAGACAGATCGGTATAACCGGTCACCTGGAGCCTCACCGAACCTCCAGCTTTGTAGGCATTCGCGGCCTGCCGCACGATTTCCATTCCAGCCGGGGTGATGTCGGTGCGGTCCCAGTCGAAGAACACCAAGAAAACCTGCGCGGGGAGCGCCGGC
>JBARIB010000235.1:0-1778 GCA_049799535.1 Allostellaceae bacterium
CGCCATGGCGAGCTCCCCTCCGATCCGACCGCGCAATGCTTGCTGCCGAACCATCGCTGGCGGCACGATACGCTGAGTGGTCTCGAGCTCACGACGCAGGCACCGTCCCGATCGATCAAACACAGGATCCACTTTCCGAAAAAGGTGCAAACCCGACGAAAAACTTTTGACTGAAAAAGCCCCATACAAGGGCGGAACAGCGCAGCGCATTCCACCTCGACCTGTGGCCGGTGCGCGCTCCTCTCACGTCCTCTCGGCTTGTTTCTGCCGCATCGCCCTTGCGGCAACGTCCACAGACAGTGCATCCGCGTCGCGCAGCGCGTCGATGCGCGCCACCGGCAAGTTCGACCGACGGTCAAGCAGGTTCGCTGTAAAGAAGAACGTTCCACCTGGAACCCGAGTGCGGGCATAATCCGGCAGGAGCGGAGTAGGCCCGGCCTCGGTTAACGGCGGAACGCGCTCCCCGCGGGTCAAGCCCGCGGACTAAAGGCTTGTCTGCCCTATGCTAGCTGTTTGCGGCGCCGCCTGATCACATTGAAACCCAATAGAGCGGTACCAAAGATCGCGAGCGAGGTCGGCTCGGGGACACTGCTGGCGCTGAAATTGACCTGGTAATTAGGATCAACCGAAATTGTGCCGCCGTAAGTGTCTAGAGCGTAGTTACCGGCAGCCAGGTTGTCATTGAACACCGTGTAAAACCCGCTGGGCCCGCTGCTATACGGAATATGAATCGACGCGATATTGGACGATAGCGACCCGTCCGACTCCACCGCGAGGCCATTACCCTCGAGCGCCAGCTCGACATCGAGACCATTGGTTTCAGTACCGTTGTTCCCAATTTCCTCTTCGATATCGAGAGCGCCGCCGCCCCAACTGAATTCGTAAATCGACGGATTGTTGGTGGGGTTTACGAAGGCGCCGCCGGATCCACCATTATAGTTAGCGAGGCTACCGATCTGGTCTACGTCGCCGGCGGCCGTGCCGACCGTCCCGACATTGGTGCCCGGAAGGGTTTTTGTGCCGTTCAAGCAGGTGTATATGGGTGAGAGCGTGCCGGCAGGGCTCTCGCTCTGACAGGTGACGGTGGCGGAGGCAGGCTGTGCGACCATCGCAAGGAGCGGGCTCGCGAGCAACGCTGCGGCAATCACGACGTGCTTCCTATTCGTAGAACGATATCTCGCGTCATCGCGTAAACGTGTCATGGTAGCCATCCTTACATTTGAAAAGGCGCTTATCACAATTTTTCAGAGCAATGATCGTGCCATTAGTCGGTAGGATAGTTATACCAATGGCTTACGCCTCTACCCTAGGATGCGCTAGCCGGTCGGGATTGAGCCGCGGTCGCGGCCTTGTCAAATATGGCGACGCCGACTTCCCCGAAGGCGGGCTGGGAAAGGAGAAGATCAAGGCTTTCCGCCCATTTCACGTGTAAGATTTTTCGACGGCCCGCCATTTCATCTGCATCGCGAAGAACGCCTGGAGCACGGGCCTAGCCACGCCGACGGTATCGGGGGGCCGGTCGCCTGGGGGGTTCGTCTCGAATACTTGCGGCCGCGATTCCGCCCACCCGTCGAACCGGGCGGTGTGGCGCCGACGCGCCCCGTCGGATGCGGCCAGCAAGGCACTAAAGTTGCCATGATTGTATTTTATTCTGAAGGCTCTTGCAGCGCCTCTGAAGCGCGCCGGGGAGCGAGGGGCGTGGATGTGTTTTGGTGATGCAAGGCAAACCAGGAGGGTGGCGCGGGGGCGAGGTCGCAGCCACGGTTGGCGGCCTGCTG
>JBARIB010000236.1:0-17375 GCA_049799535.1 Allostellaceae bacterium
GTGGAGGCGTGACCTGCTAGTCAGCCTCGCTGCGGCGGCGGGGTCTCAGATGGCGCACCCAGCCGCTTGAGCGCTCGCGGATCGTCTGGAAGACGACATAGAGCATTGGGATCACGAATAGCCCGATGGCGCTGGCGGCGATCATGCCGGCGAAGACCGGCGTGCCGACCGCGTGGCGGCTGAGTTCGGCGGCACCTTGGGCCACGACCAGCGGATAGACGCCGAGGATGAACGCGAAGGACGTCATCATCACCGCGCGAAACCGCATTTTGGCGCCGAGCTCTGCGGCCTCGCGAATGTCCTTGCCGGCTTCGCGCTGCTCCTTGGCGAAAGCGACGATCAGGATGCCGTTTTTGGCCGCCATCGCGATCAGCACGACAAGGCCGATCTCGGCATATAGGTCGAGCGACACGCGGAACAGCAGGATGCCGATAAAGGCGCCGAGCACGCCGATCGGCACCGACAGCAATACCGGCACCGGGATCATCCAGCTTTCGTAGAGACCGACCAGAAACAGAAACGCGAACAGGATCGCCAGTCCGAGGATTGCACCGGTCTGACCGGAGGCGGCCTGCTCCTGATAGGCGGTGCCCGACCATTCATAGGCATAGCCGGCCGGCAATGTCTTTGCCGAAACCTCAGCCATCGCCGCCAAGGCGGTGCCCGACGAAACGCCGGGCGCCGGGCTGCCCTGGATTGGGATTGCGCGATAGTTGTTGTAGCGGGTGATGACTTGTGGCCCGAGGATGATGCCGGCATGGGCGATCGAGGCGAGCGGCACGTCGGTGCCGTATTTGTTGCGGATATAGATCTGCCACAGCGACGAGATGTCCTGGCGGTCGGCCGGCTCGCCCTCGATATTGACCTGCCAGACCCGCCCGAACAGGTTGAAGTTGTTCACGTAGTAACTGCCCAGCGTGGCCTGCAGCGTGGTGAACACGTCGCTCATCGACAATCCGAGCGCCTGCGCCTTCTGCCGGTCGATATTCAGAAAGATCGACGGGTTGCTGGCGGTGTAGGTCGAGAAGACACGCGTGAGCCGTGGATCCTGGTTGGCGGCGGCGAGCAGCCCCTGCATGACGCTGTTCATCGCCGCCGGCTCCTGGCCTACGAGACCTTCGAGTTCGTATTCGAAGCCACCGGTCGTTGTCAGGCCGATGATCGGCGGCAGGTTGAACGGGATGACGGTCGCGGCACGAATCTCCTGCCCGCCGGCAAACACGTGCCCGATCAGCGCCTGCGCCGAATTGGCGGCGCCGACGCGGTCGGCAAACGGCTTCAAGGTCGGCACGATGAACGCAGCATTCGGTTCGTTGACGCCGTCGATGATCGAAAAGCCGACGATCGTAACGACGTTCTCGATCTGCGGCATCGAGTGCAACAGCGCCTCGATGCGCCGCTCCACCTCGCTACTGCGGGTAACCGAGGCGCCGTCCGGCAACTGCACCGAGATGAAGAACGCCTCTTGGTCCTCTTCGGGCAGAAACCCGGTCGGGACGCGTGCCTGCAGCGCGTAAATCGCCGCCGCGGCAGCGAGGATCGCGACGACACCCAGAAAGGACACGCGGACCAGTCGGGAAACGATCGCGGCATAGCCGTCCCGCACATTATCGATCCGCCGCAAGACCCAGCCCATGACCCCGCGCTTCGGCCCGCCATGGCGCAGAAACACGGCGCACAATGCTGGCGACAACGTCAGCGCATTCAATGCCGAGATCGCCATCGCTACGCTGATGGTGACCGCGAATTGGCGGAACAGGGTGCCCGAAACGCCCGGAATGAAGGCGATCGGCACGAATACCGAGAACAAAACCAGCGTGATGGCGATGATCGGGCCGGTGATCTGGGCCATGGCTTTTTTGGTCGCGTCGGCCGGCGACAGATCCGGCTCTTCTTCCATGACCCGCTCGACATTCTCGACCACGACAATCGCGTCATCCACGAGGATGCCGATCGCCAATACCATCGCCAAAAGCGAGATCGTGTTCGCGGAATAGCCCATTGCCAGTAACACCGCGAAGCTGCCGATGACGCTAACCGGCACCGCCACCGCCGGGATCGCGGTCGCGCGCAACGAGCCGAGAAACAGGAATACGACAATGACGACGAGAATAAACGCGATCAACAATGTGATCAGCACGTCGTGGATCGTGTCGAAGACAAAGATCGTCGTGTCGTAATTGACGAGGTATTTGAGACCCGGTGGAAAACGCTCGCTCAACCGCGCCATATTGGCTCGAACCAGTTTCGCGGTCTGCACCGCATTGGCGCCAGGCGACAGGTAGATGCCGATCGCGACCGCCGGCTTGCCGTTGAAGCGGGCCTCGATGTCCTGGTTCTCGGCGCCGAGTTCGACCCGCGCCACATCCTTGATCCGCAATAGCGAGCCGTCGGGGTTGGCGCGCAAGACGATGTTGCCGAACTGTTCGGGCGTGACGAGCCGCCCCTGTGTCTGAATATTCAGCTGGAATTGCTGCTCGTTCGAGATCGGCCGCGCGCCGATGCGTCCGACCGGGGCGATGACGTTTTGCGCCTGGATCGCCGCAATGATGTCGGCCGGCGTCAATTGTAGATTGTCGAGACGCTTCGTGTCGAACCAGATCCGCATCGAGTAATTGAGCGCGCCGAAGATGTGCGCCTGCCCGACCCCAGGCGTGCGCGACAATACATCGAGTACGTTGATGATCGCGTAATTGGTGATAAACAGTGGATCCTGCTTGCCGGTCTCGCTATAGAGCACGATAAATTGCAGCACCGCGGACGATTTCTTTTGAACGACGAGCCCTTCAAGCTGGACTTCCTGGGGGAGCTGGGAAAGGGCGGTCTGAACGCGGTTGTTGACGTTGACCGTGTCGATATCGGGATCGCTGCCGAGCTGAAAACTGACAGTCAGGTTGTAGCTGCCGTCGTTGCCGCTCGTCGACTTCATGTAGATCATCTTGTCGACGCCAACGACCTGCGCCTCGATCGGCTGCGCGACGCTGGCCTCGACATCGGCCGCCGAGGCGCCCGGATAGGTCGCCGTGACTTGGACCTGCGGCGGCACGATATCGGGAAATTGCGACACCGGGATGCGGGTCAGCGCGATAAGCCCGGCGATTGTGATGACGAGCGCGATGACGACCGCGAGCCGCGGGCGGTCGACAAAGATCGCCGAAATCATCGTGCCGCCTTCGGTTGGCTGGCGGACGCGCCAGTGGCGCCGTCCTGCGCTGCCTGCGGCGAAGTCGCCGGTGGCGGGCTCGCCGGGCCGGGGGACACAACCTCACCGGGGCGGACACGCTGCAGCCCTTCGCTGATGACCAGTTCTCCCTCGGTAAGGCCGCTGGTAATAACGGCAGTCGACGGGGTCGACTGGCCGAGCTGAATGGGCCGCCGTTGTGCTTTGTTTTGCGCATCGACGACATAGACATAATCGCCCTGCTGATCGGACAAGACCGCGGCGCGCGGGATCGCCAGCACCGAGACCGGCTGCACCCCTTCGAGCAAAACGGTAACGAATTCTTGGTCCGTCAGCGCACGGAGCGGCGCTTGATCGGAAAGCTTGGCCACCACCGGGTTCGGGATGACGCCGCGTAGGGTGATCGTGTCGGTGTTCTGGTCGATCGTCGGCGACACGTAGTCGAGGTGACCCATTTGATCATAAATCTTTCCGGTCGGCAGCCGCAGCCGGATCACGACGGCGTTAAATCCGCCCTTCGGCACATACTTGTCGCGCAATTCGAGCGCGGTGCGCACCGCGACCGGAAAGTTCACGTACATCGGGTCCTGGCTGACGAGAGTGGCGAGGGTGCCGCTCGTCGGCGAGACAACGTTGCCTTCGGTCACTGCGGTCGCGCTGATCTTGCCGTCAATCGGGGCGCGAATTTCGGTGTAGCCGAGATTGATCTCGGCAGTTTCCAGCTGCGCCTTTGCCGATGCGACCTGCGCCGCCAAGGAACGTTCATTGGAGATGGTTTGGTCGACGTTCTGCTGCTGGCCCGCAGGGGTTTTCAATAGGTACTCCGCGCGCGCAAGCTGCTGCGCGGCAAAGGTGTACTGCGCCTCGAGCTGCGCGACATTGGCCTTGTTGAAGTCGACCTGCGCCTGGAACGGCGGCTGCTCGAGCAGATAGAGCAGATCGCCTTTTTTGACCTCGGCGCCCTCGACAAACTCCCGCTTTTCGAGAAACGCGCTGACCCGCGCCACCAGCGATACCCGTCCGATCGACTGGATGCGGCCGACGAATTCGTTGGACTGGGTGATCTCTTGGCGCGCAACGCGTACGACGCCGACCGCCGGCGGCCCGGCGGGCGCAGGCTGTGCGCCGGCGGCGACCGGGACCACGACGAAGATCAGGAACAGGAGGACGAGCTTCATGAACGGCCTGTACCCCATCCTGTCCTCCAAAGCGCCCCCTACCGAGCCTTCGCGGCTATAACTTAGGTGCCTCCGCCGGTCGCGGAAGATGCCAACCTACAATCCCCGGATCCCGAGAGCTGCCGCGAACCGCTGTTTCTCTTTCCGACCTCCCTAGCAACACCTCCCGATTGGCAAAGGCCGCCGGACTTTTCTCGGCGTACAGCTCTGAGCACCGAGCCGGTGAACTGAGAGGACAAGACGGCTATTCGTGTTCTTCCTGCTCTGTCCACCCCTGTTCCCGGCGGTCGCCAAGATCCGGCTCCAGCTCCCCGATTCTCTTCAGGTCCAAGACCGGGGTGCCGTCATCTGCCGTGGTCACGACTTCGGCATAACGCATCCCGAAGCGTATATCCTCCGCCGCATAGTTGCGGATGTCGTGTACCATTGTCGCGAGCGTTGGGTCGCGCGCTTCCAGCGTCACGAACACTTGGGCGTCCGCCTCGACCGCTTGCGCCGCATCGTAGCCGTGCAGTGGGCTCCGATCGTCCAGTACATGCATGAGTGTCCAGAAGAGTGGAAAGATCGGAATGTGCGCCCGCTCGAGCCGCAGCTCCTGCGCGCGGTGGAACACCTTACCCTCCGCGCTCGTCTCGGAAAGCAGCACGTTCAGCTTCGCCGTCGCATCCGCAAGCACGGAGGCGCGCCCGTTGCCGACCCGCACCATCAGCGTCGGTTTGCCATTATGCATCGCCACCACCGGATTGGCGGCGAAGACCAGCTTGGCCCGCGGCCGCGAAAAGCGGACGAAGGTGAGGCCGGTCAAGATGGCCGTGAACGCGAGCCCGCACGCGATCTCCGTCGCCGCGACCACACGGCCGTACATCGTCGCCGGATACATCTCGCCATAGCCGACCGTCGCCAGCGTCTCAATGCTGAAGAAGAAGGCGTCCGCGAAGCTACCCGGCCGAGCATTCGCCACCGAACCGGGACCCAGCCAAAAGAGTGTGGCGAAGACGACATTCACTGACAAATAAAGCGCGAGCAAGGCTGCGAGGAATTGCGGCCAGGTCAGTGCGACGGCTAGGTGGTAGGGATCGCGCAGATCAAAGCGCGAAACGCCCTTCTTCCTGAACTCGTAGGAGCCGAGGCGCACCCGCGCTACTTTTTCGCCGGGCTCACCCTCGATGGGAATGCGGCGATGAATCCCAGCCGAGCAATCGGCGCGCCCTTTCGGTTGTGTCTTCAGGCCGCGCCCTTCCAGTGCGTTGGATGAACCGCGCGGAAGCTGATCGCGATGCGGTTCCAGGCATTGATCGCAGCAACGCACAATGTCAAATTGACCACTTCCGTTTCGGAGAAATGTTGACGCACTTGGTCGTAGACGGTGTCGGGAACATGTGTCTCCGAGACCAATGTCACCGCCTCGGTCCAGGCAAGGGCAGCGCGCTCGCGCTCGCTGTAGAGCGGCGATTCATGCCACGCGTTAAGCAGATAGAGGCGCTCCTCGGTCTCGCCGCGAGCGCGTGCTTCGCTCGTATGCAATGGATGCAATAGGCGCAGCCATTGATCTGCGAGGCACGAGTCTTGACCAAATCGATCAGCGAATGATCGAGCCCGCTCCCTTGCACATAATTTTCCAGCGCCACCAACGCCTTCATCGCCTCGGGCGCCGCCTTGTAGGGGTTCAGCCTTGGGGTCATCGTCGCATGCCTTTCGGTTGCCTAATCTATTTCGCCGCTATTGGCGCGGTCGGCCACGCGAAACCGCAGTCACTCACTCTGGGCGGTGTGAGCGCCTTTCTCAGCCACAGAACGTTTCATAAACAATACTACGAAGGCGACCGCAAACGTCAACACCGCCAACATCCAAAAGCTGTCGAAGTAGGCAAGCGCCGATGCTTGCTGGCGCCGCAGGTTTTCGAGTTGCTGCCACGCTAGTTGCTGCGACGCGACAGGATCGGCGGTCTGCTGGAGGAAGAACGTCTGCGCGCGTGCGATAAAGGAATTGGCCGCAGTGTTGAACGGATCGAGGTACTCGCCGAGACGCAGGGTGTGGAATTGATCGCGCCGCTCTTGGACGGTCTGGGCCAATGACGTCCCGACGCTTCCTCCCTCGTTGCGCAGAAGGCTCAACAAGCCGACAGCCGCTCCACGCAACGCCACCGGCGTATAGAGATAAGCTGCTACATTCGCGGGAGCAAAACATACCGCCAGTCCCGCGACCACCAGCACTCGAGGCCAGACGGCTTGCCCCGGGCTGATGTCCAGGTTCAGCTGTGACATCCCATAGTTCCCGGCGGTCATGATCAGCAACCCGGCGGCAATCAGCCACCGGGCATCCGACCCTCGACCGAGCAGGCGGCCGACGACGGGCATTGCTAGGACGGCGAAGACTCCAGCGGGCGACATTACCAGCCCGGCGCTCAGCGCATCATAACCAAACAAGGACTGCAGCAAACCGGGCAAAGAAGTACTAGCGGCATAGAGCGCGAGATAAGCGCAAAAGATGATGATGCAGCACCCGGCGAAGTTGCGTTCGCCCAATGGGCGAAAATTGACCACGGGGTTGCGGTGGCGCAACTGCCAAAAGATGGAAATCGTGACGGTCGGTGGCGTGGCCGCAGCTCCGACTGTAGCAAAGATTTTCGGCTTGACCACGCCGGTGGCAGCCAATGCGATCAGTATCGGTGCCGCGGTCAGAACGGGCGTGAAGATCGGGTTGCGGGCGCTACAGAAGGCGAACCTGATCAGCCTGCCAGTGGCCGTTATTTTGGCCTTCTCCAGGACCGGGATCCATCGGTCGCCTGTTGGTGCGGGACGTTCCTAGAAAGCCCTCGCCGTTGTGGCGGTAAGGATATCGGCCTTGCGGTTGAGCGCCGCGATCAGACCGTCGATGCCGTCATTCTTCAGGATGGTGGCAAATTCGGAGCGGCGGGTCGCCACCTCGCTGATCGCGCCGTCGAGATAGATGTCCGAGATTAACCAGCTGCCGCCATTGCGTCGCATCATGTAGTCGACCTTGACCGGCTCGCCGCTGGCTTTGATGATTTGGCTGCGCACCATCACTCCGGACGGGGCGGGCTGTTCGCCGGTCACCTCGAGCTTCTGTCCGTTATAGCTGTCGAAGCGATCGGCATAGATCGCCGAGATGTAACGCCCGAAGCTCTCGGTGGCCTGCTGGCGCTGGGCGTCGCTCAGACCGTTCCAGGAGGGCCCGATGGATAGCCGCGCCATCGAGGCGATGTCGAAGGTGCGGCGAATGACCGGAGCCAGCTGCGTGAAGCGTCCGCTCTGCCCCAATGTCCGGCCGTTCTTCATTGTGCTGAGCAGCGCGTCGTAGAGGCCCTGTACGGTATCGCCCCCACTCGCCGTCGTGGCATGCACTGGGTAGGAGAGTATGCCGAGGCCGAGCCCTCCGAAGAGAGCCGCGGCTTTCCATACCACCGTCTTCGAGAGTGTCGCCTTGCCCATGTCCGGGTCCCTCCACTAGAAGAGTGGATCGACGCTAACAGGGGCATTTAGACCGTGCCATTGCACCCGCGGATGCATGGATGCTGCCTGAGAACCATTCGTATTAGACTTTAGTTTAGGGCAACTCTAAGGAAACGTGCCACAGCGGCGGCGATGGGCCATCGGAACCAAACCGGCCGCGGCTCAACAGGCGGAAAGAGAAACCACCCAGCGGGCAGGCCGGACCTATACGCGACTTTGACGGTTCTAGGATTTTTCCGTCGTGATGTTCAGCTTGTCGGCCATCCGGGCCAAGTCGGGCAGAGAGGCCGCCTCCATCTTTCGCATGACCTGCCCACGATGCACTTTTACAGTGATCTCGCTGATCCCGATCTCGTAGGCGATCTGCTTATTGAGGCGGCCGGTCACCACCAAGGCCATTACCTCGCGCTCGCGGGGGGGTCAGAGTCGCGAAGCGCGCCCACAACGCCGCGATCGCGTTTTCGCCCTCCAGCCACGCGCGATCCCGCACGAGCCCCAGCTGAATCGCGTCAAGCAGATCTTGATCGCGGAACGGCTTGGTCAGAAACTCGATCGCTCCTCCCTTTATCGCCTGGACGGTCATCGGGATGTCGCCGTATCCGGTGATAAAAATGATCGGGACGTGAATGTTCGCCGCCGCGAGCTCTCTCTGAAAATCAAGACCGCTCCGGCCCGGCCACCTCGCATCGAGCACCAGACAAGCGGGTCCTTCAGGGCGCCCTTTTTCCAGGAATTCGGGCACCGAAGCTAACGCTCTGACTTGCAAGCCCACCGAACGCAGTAAGCTTTCGACCGACTCACGGATCCCCGGGTCGTCATCGACGACAATAACGGTTGGCTGCGCAGTCATTCATCGCGCTCGCTGCAATAGAAGCGCCGCAACTCACAGGCAACGGCAACCCCGCACCCGAAACATGTTAAAATTTTTGTGCTGTTAAGGAAAAGAATTTTTTACCTGAGCCACGAACCGCGGACGTCCGAATGCATTCTCACTCGCGGCAACTCTGTATAAACCAAAGTATAATCGCGGATTGCTTCTTTTTTGCCTTAACTTGCCAACACGCGGCGGAATATCCCTCGCCAATGGCCTGGATCGCAGCGCGTTCGTCCCTTCCGGGAGCCCGGATGAAGGAGGTAAAGTGCCGAAAACCAAGCCCCTGATCTCGGTCGTCGACGATGATGAGTCGATGCGCGAAGCGGTCGGGGGGCTCATAAAGTCGTTGGGATATACGGCCGAAGCCTTCGCATCCGCCGAAGAGTTCTTGAGCTCCCGCCAGGTCCTCCGCACCTCCTGCCTGATCGCGGACGTGCAGATGCCGGGGATGACGGGGCTCGAGCTGTATCGCCACTTGGTGGCTTCGGGAAAGACCATCCCGACCATTCTGATCACCGCTTACCCTGATAACAGCGCGCGGGAGCGCGCGCTGCAGGACGGGGTCGTTGGTTACCTGAGCAAGCCGTTCGACGAGAACGACCTGCTCGCTTGCATCCGCTCGTCGCTCCCGGCGTAAAAGAGCGCCTACGTCCGTCGCCGGCTCGATGAACCGGCCGCGAGCGGATCCTCCAATCCGCTTCTCGGAAGGTAGGCTCACGTCGATTCACCCGGTGAATATGATTGGGAAGAACTCCATCTCGTGGCAGAATCCGCTGTTGGTGGGAGATCGATCCGGCTAAAGAGTTGGTTTCCACAGCGCCGGATCAAAGGGGGTCGCGGCTATACCAGCAGGGGCCGCGGGGCATGTCGATCGACCAAAACCAGGCCAGGAAATTCTGGCTTCCAGCAGCGGAGATATTGCTCGGCGCCGCCGCTCTGGCAGTCCTGACCTCGGTTGGCCTCCGGCTCGACCTCAATCTCGGCACAGCTAGTCTCGCCTACCTGATCGTTGTCGTGCTGCTTTCCCTCAGAGGCAGCGTGACCCCTATGGTCGTTCTTTCCGTCGTCGCCGCATCGTGCCTGGACTACTTTTTTGCTGAGCCGCGCTTCAGCCTCCGGATCGATGCTCCGCAAGACGCGGTGGCGGTGGCAGCCTTTGCGACGACCTCGCTCGTCATCGCAGGTCTCGTGAAGCGGGCGCGCCGGTTGGGAGAAACGGCGGCGCTGAAAGATCGGCTTCAACTCATCATCGACACAATCCCAGCAGTGGTCTGGAGCAATTCGCGCGACGGCTCGGCCGACTTCTTGAACCAACGTTTCCGTGACTATACAGGCCTCTCCTTGGAGTGGGGACGCAGCTGGGTCTGGATGGATGCACTACACCCCGACGAACGCGCGATGGACGATTGGCTCGCAGCGCTCGCGGCTGGAGAGCCGTTCGAGAAGGAGGTGCGTCTGCGGCGGGCCGACGGCGAATATCGCCGGTTTCTGTTGCGTTTCGCCCCGCTGCGCGGCGCGCAGGGAACCATCGTCGAATGGTACGCTGCGAGCACCGACATCGAGGACCTGAAGCGCGCCGAGGAAGAATTGCATCGGCGAGAGGCTCGATTGCGCGACGCGCAGATGGAGCTTGCCCACGCCAATCGCGTGACAGCCACCGGCCAGCTGGCGGCTTCGATCGCTCATGAGGTCAGCCAGCCGATCTCCGCGGCACTCACCAACGCCAATGCAGCTTGGCGTTGGCTGGGCGCTGAGCCGCCCGATCTGGAGGAGGTCGGGCAGGCCCTTGGGCGGATCATCAGAGACGGCAGACGCGCCAGCGACATCATCGGCCGGATTCGCTCACTCGTCGGAAAGGCGCCGCCGCGGCACGACCAGCTGGACATCAACGAAACGATCCTCGAAGTCATCGCGCTGACCCGCAGTGAACTGCGCAGCAGCAGAACTTCGCTGCAGACGCAGCTGGCGGACGGCCTGCCGCTCATTTTAGGAGATCGGATCCAACTTCAACAAGTGATGCTCAACCTGATTCTCAACGCAGTAGAAGCGATGAGCGGACCGAGCGAGACGCCGCGGGAGCTGCTGATCAGGACGGAGCAAGATGGTCCCGCCCGCGTGATTGTCGCCGTACAAGATTCAGGCCCGGGACTGGAGCCGGAGAGCTTGGATCGGCTCTTCGATGCCTTCTACACAACCAAGCCCGACGGCATGGGCATGGGACTATCGATCTGCCGTTCGATTATCGAGGCGCATGACGGCCGCGTGTGGGCCACGCCAAATCTACCCCAGGGCGCCGCCTTTCAGTTTACTCTGCCTCAGCAGCGGGAGACGGTGTCGTAAGCCGGCGCCCGCCGCGACGAACCTTTCGCGGCACGCAGTTCTAACTCGGTCGGCCTATCAACGGTCCGCATAGGATCACTTGCGGCGTCGATCTCCTCCGGTGTCATTTGCCGGGCGACGTTACGCATCTGCTCGACGATATCATTGCGTCGTTCGCCCGATGCGAAGGCCAGGAGCTGCGCGCGCAAATAGACCGCAGGCTGCCCGCCGAGCCACGCCGCGCAGGCCTTGGTGTCGACGTCGCCGTGACAGACCCAAAAGGCGCAATCCCGCGCATGGGTGCGCCGCTCGCGACCATGCGGGGCGCCTCCTCGGTGGCGGGGGGATTGTCGGGCAGCCGCGGCAAATAGGGGTAGTACGCGGCGAGATCACCTATCCGCGTCACTGAGACCGGCCATAACCGGCGACATGACCGCGCTAGCGCGCGCCTGTTTTGATATCGACAAGCTGCTTGTAGATCGCAACCGGTATTGCCCGGCGAGATTGGGCGAGATGGCTTCGCTGAGACCGCGGGCGCTGTGACACATGGTGCAGCGCCAGGCTAATGTTGCGCCGCGCCCAATTGACTCGGAGCCGCACTCTGAATCAGGTCAGCCTGTGCCTGGACGACCGAAGAAAAGGTCTGGTCGAGATTGGCCGGCACCTGGCCTAGATCTTCACCCCGATCGGGTTGCGGCGGCAATCCCAAAGAGGCACGGACTTGGTGGACGGCAGCGAGTGCTTGGGTGACTTGTGCGCTTGCCGTCGATAAGGCCTCTTGCCGCCGGTCGTACTCCTGACGGCTCGCAGTCCCTGACGCGAGCAGCTGCTTGGCGCGATCGAATTCAACTTGTGCCAGCGCCAGCGTGGCCTTGCTCTTATCGAACGCGGCCACCCGATCGTGCAACAGAGCAATTTGGTTTTCGAGGTCCTCAACGGCGCCTTGCAATTTCCAGCGCCGGCTCCTGGCTTGTGCTTCGATGCCGCGCACCATCGCTGTGGCCGCCTGCAGGTCCGCTTTCGCAGTGTCGACCGCCGCTCTCTTCTGGGAGACGGCGATCTGATATGGCTCTTTGTCCAGTTCGGCGAGAAGATCGCCTTTGTGCACCCGGTTATTATCATCCACCAGAACCCGTGAGATCTGGCCACCGACGCGGGGAGCAACAAACGTCACATTCCCGTTCACGTATGCGTCGTCCGTCGAAACGGTATTGAGTATCAGCCGGATCCACGGAATGCCGAATACCCAGACGGCTACCAGAACCAGGGCGCCTAGAATGCCGACCAGCAACCTTCGGTTCCGGCTAAACCGATGACCCGATGGTGGGATCATTCCCGACGATTTGGTTTCGTGCTCAACCGATACGCCTTCGCTTGGCGAGCCGGTCTCGATCCGACCTGACTCCCCCCTATTCACAGCCTGCTTCTCGGTCATCTCAGCGGGCATGGCATGCAACCCCGTATTTTGCCGACATTCCGCCGATTTCGGGTGGGTTGTGGGGCAGTGATCGCCCGTTCGGGTGTCTTGAGCAACAGTAGCGCCGGGCGCAACAGGCATCGAACCCGCCGTTTGACTAACATTGCGCCGCTATCGGCCTGATTTATCTTGGTGAGCAGCTCGGATGGCAATCAGTACGACCTGTGTTCCGCTCGGATTAGTTGTCGAGGAAAACCACATTCTCGGCAATGGGCTCGCGGCCGATGTGCAGCTTGTTGGCGGGGAACTGAGGGTCGGGATAGCCGATTGCCAGGCCGCACAGGATCGACAGCTCCGTCGGGATAGCCAGCTGCGCGCGGGCGATTTCGGGATACCCCGCGATCGAGACCTCGACGCAACTACCGAGGCCTCGTTCGGTCAACGCCAACAGTAACGTCTGCAGGAACATCCCCACGCTCAGGGCGTCCGCTGGGCCGAGGTCGCGATGCATGCAGACAATGCCGGCCAGCGGCGCGCGGAAGAACTCCCAGTTGCGCAGAACTGCGGCTGCGTGTTTCGCCGTGTCCTCGCGAGCGATTCCCATCGCGCCGTAGACTTGCGCGCCCAGCTCGCTGCGAAAGTGGCGGAACGACGCGGGCAGGGGAGGAATATTGGGCGGCCGACGCTTGGCCTCGTCGAGCAGGGCGGCGACGAGGCGGTCCCGGGACGCTCCGGACGCGAACACCATATGCCACGGCTGGATGTTGGAGTTCGACGGCGCATCTTGGGCCAAGGCGAGGGCCTCATTCACCAATTCCCGCGGCACCGGTTGCGGCAAATACATCCGCGTCGAATGGCGCTCTCTGATCGCTTGATCAAGGTCCAACATGGTGCCTCCTTCGCTTGAACCATTGATTATCTTGTCTTTCGCCCTACTCCATCCACGCTGAGCGCGCCCATGTGGAGCAGGGTCGTACGATTTATTCGTTTCCCACAGTCCGCGCTCGGCGGACAGGAAATTCTAAAGGTCTCTTGGCGCCGCCTACGATCGGCGACACAGAATCGAGCTTGGCATCCTGGCCGTAAATGTTCCCGGTCGGCAGCCGCAGCTTGTCACGACGGCGCGGTGACCGCCCTTCGGCGCATACCGATTGCGCACGTCGAGAGCATCGAACTCCTGCGGTTCCCTTCGTACGAGGCCAAGTCGGCCACGCTGCGAGGACTGTCAGCGGCGAGCAACGGCTCGTGGCATTTTCGAGTCGGTTGAACCGGGCACGACTAAACGTCCCAAGCCCGATTGGAACCGGTATACTTCGCCCGGCAGGAGGACTCCGGAATGGCATATGAGCTTTATTACTGGTCTGGAATTCAAGGCCGCGGCGAGTTTGTCCGTCTGGCGCTGGAAGAGGCTGGCGCCAACTATGAAGATGTCGCAAGAGTGCCGGACGGAGAGCAGGCGATGATGCGTCTCCTGAATGGTGCAACGGGTGAGCGCCCGCCGTTCGCGCCGCCCTTCCTCAAGAGCGGGGAGCTGATTATTGCCCAAACTGCCAATATCCTGTTCTATCTAGGCGCGCATCATGCATTGGCGCCGAGTGACGAGGCCGGCCGATTGTGGGCCCACCAGCTGCAGCTGACCATCGCCGACTTCGTGGACGAAATCCACGACACGCATCATCCGATCGCCGGCAGCCTCTATTACGAAGACCAGCGCGCGGAAGCGCGCATCCGCGCGTCCGAATTTGTGAAGTCGCGGGCGCCAAAATATCTCGGCTATTTCGAGCGCGTGCTCGAACGCAACACGGCAGGAGGCGGCCATCTCATCGGGATCGGGCTCAGCTACCCCGATCTGTCGCTGTTTCAAGTTGTGGCCGGCCTACGCTACGCTTTTCCTCGCTTGATGGCGCAGCTCGAGCCCAAGCATCCGCGCGTCGTTGCCCTACATGACCAGGTGACTGCCCGTCCGCGCATCGCCGCCTATCTCGCTTCCGACCGCCGGATCGCCTTCAATCAGCATGGCATTTTCCGCCACTACCCCGAGCTCGATGCCGAGTAATTGTCAGAGTTTTTTTGCAAAGCACCGGTGCGGTTGGAGAGAGTTTTCGGGGGTTGACTAGAAAACGCGGGCTGCGATCGACAGGTCCAGAACCCACACCTGTGCCTCGCGGCCTGATTGCAGCGCATCCCTCGCCGCATCGACTGCGTCGAGAACCGCCTGCTCTGTGTCAAGATAGTCCCCATAAATGCCATCTCCGAGCGTTACCACCCACCTCGCCTCAAGCCCCCGCCGACACACCTGAAACTCCAACACCCGCATTCACTAACGCCCCTTGGACCACGACGGCCGCTCTGGAGAGGGTCACCCCAATCGTTGTGCGGAGAGAGCTGTGCCAAATTGGCCACGTCTACTTTTCCTCGGCGATGAAGGCGCCGTTCCAGTCGGCCGGCGGACCCTCGGTCTGGAAATGCTCGATCCGCCGCCGATAGAGGTCGTAGACCGGCGCAAGATGTCGTGACGCTCTCAGAGTACCAGCGTCCAGCAGGTGCAGCGCGGCACCCCAGTCTTGCCGGCGATAGGCTGTCAGCAACGCCGAATGTTCCCGGCTCCAATCCTCCCCCTCGATTTGCTCGGGCGGAAGCGTGAATATTCGTCCGGCCTGCGTCTTGCCCTTGACCGCCACCAGATCGATCTCGATCAACGCCAGGTCGCCCAGCTGCGCCGCAGTCTCTTCGCCGATGATCAAATCGACGCCGTAGATCTTGCCCAGCCCCTCAAGCCGTGAGGCCAGGTTTACGGGATCACCGAGCAATGAATAGTCGAAATGCGTTTCCGATCCGAAATTGCCGACAACACATTCGCCGGTGTTAATGCCGATGCCCATCTGAACCGGAAGAGAGGCCTCATAAGCGGGCTCGGCCCGCCATTGGCGGTTCAGCTCGACCAGCTTGCAGCGCATCGTTTGCGCGGCACTGACGGCGTTCTTCGCGTGGTCGGGATCATCGAGCGGGGCGTTCCAAAACGCCATGATACAGTCTCCAATATACTTATCGATAGTCCCCCTGCGTTCGGTGATGATTTCGGTCATCGGCGACAGAAAGCTGTTCATGAAATGAGTCAGAGTTGCGGCATCGAGCTGCTCCGATAGGCTTGTGAAACCGCGGATGTCGCAAAACATGATGGTCATCGAGCGCGTCTCGCCGCCAAGCTTCAGCCGTTCCGGATGGCGCGCAAGCTCTTCGACATAATGCGGCGACATGTATTGCGAAAAAGTGCGTCGGATCTGCCGCTGGCGCGCTTCGGTCCGCAAATAGCCGAGCAGTGAAGCGAGTAGGTAGACGACCGTGAGGACCGCCCAGGGATACACCGGATCGATCAGCAATTGCGCCTGTTCGAAGGCGAGCCACGACGTGCCAAAGGCCGCAACCAATGCGGCGGCGCCAAGGATGGCGCCGAGCATGGCGCCGAAACGCGGTAGAAGGGCAATCATCAAGGCACCGACCAGCAACGTGAACAGGATTTCCGCGCCGATTGCCCAGTCCGGGCGGGTAAGAAACGCCTGCTGAAGGACCTGCTCGATCAGCTGAGCGTGGATCTCCACCCCTGGCACATCCGGTGCGATTGGCGTCGCCTGCTCATCGTTGATGACGCCCTTCGCCGAGGTTCCGACCAGACCGATGCGATCTGTAAAGGCGGCCGGATCGAAACTGCCGTCGAGGACGGCGGCGGCGGAGACCCGCCGATCGGCTGGCGGCAGCGAGTAGTGCAGCCATACTCGGCCGGCCGCATCGGTCGGGATTGTCAACTGGCCGATGCGAAGTGCCGTCAAGCCGGTGTTCTCGCCGAAACTTTTCTCGCTATTAGACCCCGCGGCGCGTCCGACATAGCTGTGCCCGCCGAGCGCAAGCCGGAGTGTCTCCGCCGAGAGCGAGGGGTAGGGCCTATCGCCGAGCTTCAGGATTAAAGGAACTCGGCGCACGATGTGATCCCAGTCGACATGTTGATTGAGAAAGCCATTACCGGCCGCCGCTGTTTCCAAGGCCGGGAGATCGGGGATCGCGCTAGGAAAGCTCCCGACATGGCCAAGAGGATCGTTGCCGGCCCAGGCGAACCCGACCTTCGCGGCAGGCGAGCGACTTTCGCCCTGATCGGCCATGATGAACCCCGTCACCACAGGCAGGGTACGCATGGCTTCCGCCAGCCGCTGATCGGGATCGGGGACGGTCGAGAGAAGTGTCTCCGCCTCTGCTGCGCCAACCCCGTTCCGTGTGAGCAGGGGAAGCAGCATTTTGGGAGAGGTCCGGTCGGGCTCGGCAAAATCGATGTCGAAGGCGATCACCGCGGCGCCAGCGTCACGCAGCCTGTCGACGAGTTGCGCAACAATACTGCGTGGCCATGGCCACTGGCCGATCTTGGCCAGACTGTTGTCGTCGATATCGACGATTCGGATCGGTGCATCCCCGGCTTCACGAGGAGCGGCCTTCTGATAGAGATCGAAGCAGATCAGCGACAACCGATCGAGCATGTCCGCAGCGGTGACCCGCGCGATGAGAGCCGCCAAGAGGACTGCAACCGGTAGCGAATAAATCAGACTACGCTGAACTGTGGGGTGGATTCGCATCGCCTTGAGACGCATCTACCAGTGGCCGTGATCATCATCGCATCGAGCTGAAATTTCCAGAAGCGAGCCCCCTCAGGGGCTTGCCTGCCCGCCAGCCAACCGGGAGCGATCTGTGTTTGGACCCAAGAGGCGCCGCCGCCGGATTCGCGGAAAAGCACATCGAAAACCATGAGCCAGGGATCGCGGCATAGGGGCGCCAGCTTTATTGGCCGGTAAGTATTCGGGAGGAGGTATGACAGGGACAATCGAAGAAAAAAAAGCAGCGCTCGTCCGAAAGGCAGCTGCACTCTCGCGCGAATTGTTCGATCCGGAGG
>JBARIB010000237.1:0-2156 GCA_049799535.1 Allostellaceae bacterium
CGAATAGAAGGTGATTTGCTCCGGGTCGATGCCATGCAAGGCGGGGTCGCGGCAAGCGAGCCGCAACCCTGTCATTACGTCGGGATGCTCCATAAAGCCGAAGTAAAGGATCACACGTATGATTCCGGCGCCGACGGGGACGAGCTTCACCCGCTGCGCAAGATCGACGCGCGGCGCGTCGGTCGTGACGATGGAAACCAGCAGCACGCGCTCGTGCAATACGCGGTTGTGCCGCAGGTGGTGCGTCAATGCGAGCGGTATGCCCGTGCTCGCTGCGGTAAAGATTGCCGCCGCCCCGGGCAGCCGGACGGGACGGCTGTCAAGGACCCAGGTGAGGAACTCGTCCTCGCGCTGCCGTAGGCCCGAACGCTGCCGCTCCAATAGCGCGTAACCGGTGCGCCAGGTCAGCATCAGGAACGCGACGATCCCCGCCAGCAATAGCGGAAACCAGCCGCCCTCGGTCAGTTTCGTGGCGTTGGCTGCGACGAAGACCAGGTCGACTATCAGGAACACCCCGTTTACTGCTGTGATGAGAATTGGGTGGTATCCCCACTGCAGCGCAACGAGAGCCGCAATGACGGTGGTGACTGCCATCAGCATCGAGACGGCGATGCCATAGGCGCCGCCGAGCGCGTCGGAGGAGCCGAACATGATGACTGCGCCAAGCGTACCGGCGGCGAGCAGCCAATTCACCATCGGCATGTAAATCTGGCCTTTTTCATGACTGGCCGTGTGCATAACCCTCAGGCGCGGCAGAAAGCCCAGCTGAATTGCTTGCTGAGTCAGCGAATAGGCGCCCGAGATAATGGCTTGCGAGGCGATGATCGTCGCCGCAGTGGCAAAGGCCACCATCGGGTAATGCAGCCAGGCCGGCGCCAACAAATAAAATGGGTTCGCGATCGCCTGCGGCTCTGAAAGCAGCAATGCGCCTT
Organism: Allostellaceae bacterium; assembly: GCA_049799535.1. GTDB lineage: Bacteria > Pseudomonadota > Alphaproteobacteria > ATCC43930 > CGMCC-115725 > AP-15. The sequence continues at coordinate 933 of JBARIB010000237.1, forward strand.
GTCCGAAATAGTTCAGCACCAGCGCCGGCAACACCACGGCAAACCAGCCGAGCCGGATTGGCAGCCGCCCGAAATGGCCCATATCGGCATACATTGCCTCGCCGCCGGTCACCGCAAGAAACACAGCGCCCAGCACCGCGAAAGCGATCCCCGGCGGCGCCTGCGCGAGGTAAATCAGGGCGCAGTGCGGGCTCACGGCCTCCAATATCGCCGGCGCCGCAAGAATGCCGCGCATTCCGAACGCAGCGATTACAAGAAACCACAGGAGCATCACCGGCCCGAAGATGTTGCCGATGAACGCCGTGCCTTTGCGCTGAACCAGAAACAGGCCAACCAGGACAATTATGCTGAGAGGGACGACAGCCGGCGCGAGCCCGGGTGCGTCAACCTTCAGGCCTTCGACCGCGCTGAGCACCGAAATCGCCGGCGTGATGACGCCGTCGCCGTAGAGCAGCGCGGCCCCCACCAAGCCGATGACCAAGAGCGAGGCGCGCCAGCTTCGGGGCGGCGCCCGCCGCACGTCGAGCAGCGCCAGCAATGCCACGATCCCGCCTTCGCCGTGATTGTCGGCGCGCATGATCAGGATCGCGTATTTGAGCGAAACGACGACGATCAATGTCCACAGGATCAGCGACACGACACCCAGGATCGTCTCCGGCGACAGGGTTCCGCTCGCCTGCGCAGCCTGCTTGAAGGCGTAGAGCGGGCTGGTTCCGATATCGCCGTAAACGATCCCCAGCGCGACCAGGGCGACGGCTGCGGGCAGCCGTCGCGCGTCGTGCCGCGGCAGCGCTGCTGGCTGAGCGATGGTTTCCATTCCCGCCTCCTCCCGACCCCTCGCGCAAAATCTGAACCGAAATATCGCTAAAGAAAACACGCCCATCGAATTGTGGGACTTGCGGTTGAAGGGCCTGCCTCGAAACGAGACGCTTTCCGCCATGCCGGAGCGGCGGCGGCAGCTGCGGCTCGCTCCCGTCGACAGCCCGGCGGAGTAGCCGCCGCCGCGTTTGTGCCCGAGGGGTCACTGGACAAGCTCCCCCTGCCTGAATAACTCTCGGTCATGGACCAGAGAATATTCAGCGGGCGCGAGATCCTGGCCGGCCGGGCGCCCCAGGACGCGCCGGTCACGACTAAAGGCTGGGTGCGCACGCGGCGCGACTCGAAGGCGGGGATTTCGTTCGTGCACGTCTCGGACGGGTCGTCCTTCCATCCGGTGCAGGTCGT
>JBARIB010000238.1:0-2756 GCA_049799535.1 Allostellaceae bacterium
TGCTAGGGCAGCGCGCGTTAAATGCTAGTGCAGCGCGCGTTCGAGTTCGTCCTTGGTCATTTTCGAACGCCCGGGCACCTTCCGGCGCTTTGCTTCCTCATAAAGCTCAGACTTGGTTGGTTCTCTCCGGTTTCTATGCTCACTCTGCGCCTTGGCGGTTTCGCCACGCCGCTCGCGTGCCTTCGTGCGTTTCAGAGTCTGGCGGTTTTCTTCTTTGCTTTCGTATTTCGAGGCGCCGGCTTCTTGCAAGCCAATGGCGATTGCCTGTTTCGGGTTCTTCACCTTGCGCCCGCGGCTGCTCTTGAGCTCGCCGTGCTTGAACTCGTGCATGACGCGCTCGACCGTCTCTTTCTGCGCCTTTGATTGATGAGTTGCCATTGAACAGAATCCCGTGATCCCGCACCAGCAGTAGATCGTTTGCGAGCAACCATTGGTTCCAAGAACAGGCCTCGATGGAAGGACGGACCAAGGTGGGAACCGTCGCAAGAATGGGATTGTTCGTCGAGGGTGTCTAATCCGAAGTAGAGGAGTAACAAAAGTGGCGAAATTTTACGTAGCAGCGGCGGTTGCACTGGCTTTGGCCGCCGCGACCCCAGGTGCCTACGCGCAGACCAGCACAGCGCACGACACGCACGCTGCAGCGGCGAATGCGCCAGCGGCGAGCATCCAGCCCGATGAGATCCGTGCCAGCAAAATGATTGGCAGTGCGGTGTACGACGTGCAAAACCGCAAGATCGGCAGCGTCGAGGATGTGATCCTCAACAAGGATGGCAAAGTCGATGCAGTCGTCATCGACGTCGGTTCGTTCCTCGGAATGGGGGGCAAGAACGTCGCTGTCCTGCCCAGTGATATCAAGACCGATCACAACCGGCTGACGCTCGATCGCACGAAAGAACAGTTGCAGCAGATGGCAAGCTATAATCTCGAAAATCGGAACACCGGTGCTGGTACTTCGACGTCACCGGTGGAGGGCGGAAGACTTCACAACGGTACATCGACCGGCCGTTAGGGTATACGCACATGACGCGGGCCGGGCGGATTCTCCCGTCCGGTCCTTTGTCGAGCAAGCTGGGAAGCACTCGATGCCGCCCGCGTTGTTGCGTCTGGCATTAGCAACGGGCGGTGGAACAAGTTATGTCGAGAGACGAAACAGTACAAGAAGATCCCTGTTGACGGGCAGGTCGAAGTATTGTCGCTGATTGGCGATGTCGAAGTCGCCGATCAAGGGCCGACATTGCATCTCCATACAGTTCTCGGCAAAGCCGACGGCAGCGTGGTAGGGTTTTGCCCGTGAGCCGGGCCTGGGGCATCCGGCTCTTGCAAACGAGGACACGGCAATGGCGAAAACGCGCGGAACCGGTTTGCTGATGGTATGGACCGACATCGACGCGGAATTCGAGGCCGAGTTCAACAGCTGGTACGATGATGAGCACATTCCCCGGCTGCTCGAAGTGCCGGGCTTTCTCAGCGCCGGCCGGTATGCGGCAGTGAGGGGCGCACCGAAATACCTCGCAATGTATGAGCTAGAAGACCACAACGTGCTGCGCAGCGCGGCCTATCTCGACGCCGTCAAATATCAGCCCTCGCTTCAGCGCACGAGGGTTGGGACGAGCCGGATCGGGCGCAATTTCTTGCGCAACCTCTACCGGCAGATCTTCCCGGTGCACACCAACCCGATCGAGCAGACCGTCGCGATGGCGCCGTTCCTGCAGATGGGGCGGATCGACGTGTCACCCGCGATCGAAGACGAATTCAACGCGTGGTACAACACCGCCTATATCCCGGGGTATCTCTCGGTGCCGGGGTGTCTCGGCGCTCGGCGTTTCGTCGCCGTCGAGGGGCAGCCCAAATACCTGACTGTGTACGAGTTCGAAAACGCCAGAGTGTCCGAGAGCGAGGCTTGGAGCCGGGCCCGCAGCAGCAACCCATGGACGCGCCGCGTGCAGCCGCACTTGCGGCACGACGAGGGCTCGCCCGGCGTCTACCAGCGCATCTACCCGAAATAACCGGCGCGGACGTTAACTCGCGGCTTTGCGGATCAGCTCGGCCCAGCGGTCGAGGACGGGCATGGTTGCATCGCGGTCTGCCGAAGGCAGGCTTACCACGACACGGGCAATCCCCTGATCGCGGTAGCGATTGATGCGATCCAAATTTTCCGGCACACCCCAAATAGTAACTGCGATCGACGCCGGGTCGCGCCCGGCTTCCGTTGCCATTTGCCGGAACTGCGGCAAAAACTCCGTCACATCTGAGTAATGCGCCCGGCTTGCATTGGGGATCCAGCCGTCGCCATAGCGGATCGCGCGCCGGGCGCTCTGCGGGAACGCGCCGCCGACAATGATGGGCGGATGTGGTTTCTGCACCGGCTTCGGCCAGGTCCGCATCTTCACGACGTGAACGATCTCGCCGTGATATTCGGGTTCGGACTTGGTCCAGATCTCCTTCATCGCTTCGATCTGCTCGCGCATCTTCTTGAACCGGCTTGGGAAATCAGTGCCGTGACTCTCGATCTCGTCCTGGTTCCAACCGCCGCCGATGCCGAACAGAAACCGCCCGCCCGAGACCTGATCGATCGACGCAACGAGCTTGGCAGTCTGGATCGTGTCGCGCTGAATGACGAGGCACACCCCGGTTCCGAGCTTGAGGGTCTTTGTCGCCATTGCCGCTGCCGTCAATGTGACGAACGGATCCATGACATCGTAATAACGCTTTTCGAGTTCGCCGCCCCCGGCCGGCGGAGTTTTGCGGGTGCTGGG
>JBARIB010000239.1:0-3120 GCA_049799535.1 Allostellaceae bacterium
GCGCGCGGTCGACCGTGCTGCGCAAGACAGGAGCGGCCGCTTCCGCCGCCGCCGGTTCGACAACGCCGATGATGCTGATGGTCGGCGGCGCCATGGCCTGACCGCGCCGATCGAGCACCAAAGTGGCAACGGCGGTGCCATTGAAGGTGACGCGACGGCGATCTTTCAGGGCCGTGCCGTCGACAGGCAAAAGACCTTTGCCGTCGCTCGCCAGCCGCCCGACCGGCACCTCGTCGACAATACTGGCGCCGCCCGATGAGAGCCGGACCACGTCACCGTTCTGAACGACGAGCGGTTGCTGCACCTGGCACTCACCGGCGAGATCGGCATGCGCGATCAGATGGCGAGCTTCGCCGTGAACCGGAACGGCAATTCTCGGGCGAACCATCTGGTACATGCGCACCAGCTCGTCGCGGGCCGGATGCCCCGAGACGTGGACGAAATGATCCTCCTCAGTTACGATCTCGACGCCGAGGCGCACAAGGCCGTTCTGTAATCGGTTGATGGCCTTTTCATTCCCGGGGATGATCCGCGATGAAAATATAACAACATCCCCGGTTTCGAGCACGACGTGTGGGTGGTCGTCGCGAGCGATCCGGTACAGCGCAGAGCGCGGCTCGCCTTGACTGCCCGTGCAAATCAGGAGGATCCGGTCGCGTGGGATATACCCCGCCTCGTCCTCGGTCAGAAAGCGGGGAAGATCGGTGAGATAGCCGTTCTCGCGCGCAGCTTTCTCAATCCGCCATAGCGAGCGGCCAACTAGCGCTACCTCGCGGCCATGCGCGGCAGCCGCGCGCGCGATGGTTTCGAGGCGCGCAACATTCGAGGCAAAGCAGGCGACAGCGACGCGAGCGTCATAGCGTCCGATCAGATCAGTCAGCGAACGGCGCAACTCCGCTTCGGATCCGGAGGTACCGGGCCGCAGCGCATTCGTCGAATCCCCGACAAGCGCGAGGACACCCTCATCGCCGAGCCGGCGCAAGGCCGGCTCGTCCGCAGTCGGGCCAATAAGCGGGTCCGGATCGAATTTCCAGTCCCCAGTATGGAGCACGGTCCCGACCGGCGTTCGCAATGCGACCGCATTCGGTTCGGGGATCGAATGCGTCAAGGTTATCAGTTCGAGGTCGAACGGGCCGATCACGAAACGGCTGGACAGGGGCACGACATTGATCTTGACCTGGTCGGCAAGACCGGCCTCCGCCAATTTCACGCGCAAAAACGAAGCCGTGAATGGGGTCGCCCAGACCGGGCAGCGCAGTTGTGTCCAGAGATAAGGAATAGCCCCGATGTGATCCTCATGCGCATGCGTCGCGAGGATCCCGAGCAGACGGTCCCGTCGCTCGGCAATGAAGCCCGGATCGGGCATCACGACTTCAAGTCCTGGCTGGGAATCATCGCCGAAGGTGACGCCACAATCGATTATGAGCCAGTCGCCCGCATAGCCGTAGACATTGAGGTTCATCCCGATTTCTCCGGCACCGCCGAGCGGGACGAAATAGAGCGCGTTTGCCTCGTCGTAATTCGGCCGGGATCCCGTCTGCAGAGGGGGGTGGTTCATTTGTCGCGGTTTCGGTGATAAATCAGCTGCAACCCCCATAAAGTCAGGTCGGGATCGACACGATCGATGACCGCGGTCGCGCCGGCGAACAGCGGCGCCAGCCCGCCTGTGGCGACGATTGCCATTCGCTCGCCGCGCTCGGCCCGGATGCGCTTCACGAGCCCTTCGACGAGTCCGATATAGCCCCAATATATGCCGGACTGCATGCAGCTCACCGTGTCCTTGCCGATGACACGTTCGGTGCGGCGGATACGAATGCTCGGCAATTTCGCCGCCGCCATTTCCAACGCGTGCAATGACAGGTTGATCCCCGGCGCGATTACACCGCCGCAATAATTGCCGTCACGATCGACGACATCGAAGGTCGTCGCAGTTCCGAAGTCGACGATAATCAACGGCCCCTTGTAGCGGTCGTGCGCCGCAACGGTATTGACGAGGCGATCGGCGCCGACTTCTTCCGGCCGGTCCACCAGCGCATTCGTCCCGAGCGCCACGCCTTTCTCGCCGACGATCAGCGGGTCAGTGTTGCAGTAGCGCCGGCACAGGGTGACGAGATTGAAATTGACCTCGGGCACGACACTGGCGATCACTGCGCCATCGACATCGCCGCGCGCCAGGCCGTCCAGAGAAAGGAGGTGATCGAGCCAGACCACATATTCGTCGGCTGTGCGCTTGCCTTCCGTCGCCGTGCGCCAGCTGCCCTTGAGATCAGCGCGATCCCAGATGGCAAATACGGTGTTGGTATTATTGGCGTTGATCGCGAGGAGCATTTGGCCGTCCTTCACGCAGCAGGGAAAACCTCTCCGGCGGCGATCTGCCGGCATTCCCCCAAGCAGTCGATCAGCAGATTTCCTTCCTGATCTATATCGAGGAACCGGCCGCAAATATCGACGTTGTCGAGGCGTACCCGTATTGGCTCGTCGCGAGCGGTCGCGGCAGCCGCCAGCCAGGCGGCCCGCACCGGCGCAAAGCCCTCGGCCCGCCAGTTCGCGAACCACGATTGGAATTGATGGGTAAACTCCTCGAGCATCCTGTCCGGCAGAACTAGACCCAAACCCTCTTCCCGGATAGAGGTCGCGGGGAACTCCGTCGCTTGCGGCGAAGCCGTGAGGTTGACGCCGACGCCGACTACGACAAAGGTCGGATTTTCGGGTCCGACCGACTCTGATTCGAGAAGCACGCCCGCGATCTTCCGACCATCGAGAAGCACGTCGTTCGGCCATTTATACCGGAGCCTCTCAACCCTTGGCAGTATCCCTTGAAGCGCCCCCCCCACCGCAAGGGCCGCTGCAAAGCCGAGTTGTGCAGCGCTGCCCACCGGGCAATCGGGCCGCAAGATCAACGATAGGTATAAATTGCCTCGGGGTGAGACCCAAATACGCCCGCGCCGTCCGCGGCCGGCAGTCTGCTCAAGCGCCCAGATCAGAGTGCCCTCCGCCGCGCCGTCGCGGGCCAGGCGTTTTGCCTCGTCGTTGGTGCTTCCGATCGAATCGTAGCAGAGCAGCCGATAGCCGGGGGGCAGCCTCGGCTGCCTTTCGGTCATGGATTAAAGAGCGCCGAGG
>JBARIB010000240.1:0-4747 GCA_049799535.1 Allostellaceae bacterium
TTGTCATCGCCGCCGGCGAGGTGCGGCCCGGCGACCCGATCGAGGTCGAGCTGCCGCCCGAGCCGCGCGGACCTCTCGCGCCGGTGTGACGAAATCGCCTTCCTTGCCCGGCAATTACGGGCATGAAATCTGGCGGATTACCAGGGGATCGGAGGAATGAATGGCTGAGGAGAAAGCGCTGGCCGGCAAAGTCGCGATCATCACCGGCTCGGGGAAGAATATCGGGCGGGCGATTGCGCAGCGGCTGGCCGCCGACGGCGCAGCGATCGTGGTCAATGGCCGCGGCGACCGCGCGATCATCGAGGCGACCGCCAAGGACATCAGGGAAGCCGGCGGCCGGGCGATGCCGTATCTCGCTGATGTATCGAAGCCTGATGCGGTCGCTTCGATGGTCGAGGCCACCGTGAGGGAATTCGGTGGCGTCGACATCGCCGTCGGAAACGCCGGGTTGCGGCGGCAGACGCCGTTTCTGCAGATGAATCTCGAAGAATGGCGCGAGATCCTGTCGGTCGCGCTCGACGGCGCCTTCATCCTCGCCAAGGCCGTCGTGCCCGAGATGATCAAGCGCGGCGGCGGCGCCTTTGTCGGGCTCTCCGGCATCTCACATCACGCCGGCGCGAGTGGCCGCGTACATGTCAACGCGTCGAAGGCGGGTCTCGAAGGCTTTCTGCGCGGCCTCGCGATGGAGCTGGCCCCCCACAACATCACCGCCAATGCAGTCGCGCCAGGCTCGATCGACACGGTGCGCGGACCCTCGGCCGGCGGTCCCGGCGGGCGCAGCCACAGCGGTAACATTCCGCTCGGGCGCCAAGGCCGGCCCGAGGAGATCGCCGCGATGGTGCGCTTTCTGGTTGGCCCGGAAGGCCGCTACATCACCGGCCAGACGATACACGTCAACGGTGGATTGTTCTTCGGCAAATAGTAGGACTGGGGCTCGGGTCAGGGCAATATGAACCACTGACCGGCCCTGCCCCTGGTACCGCTCCCTCCTGCGCCAGCGGAGGGAGCGTGCGCTCTCGGGTCTTCTCCGAAACGCGTTTCCTCGACAAGCTGGAGTGATCTATCGTCCCCTCCCTGACAACATCCAATGCAGCTTAGCGGAGGGAACGGATGAGGCTCGAGAGCAAGGTCGCGCTGATTACCGGAGCGGCCTCGGGCATGGGCGCGAGCATGGCGCGGATCTTCGCGCGCGAGGGCGCCAAGGTCGCTGTTGCTGATGTACTCGACGAAGACGGCCGAAAGGTCGCCGCCGAGATCACGCAGGCGAACGGCGCGGCGATTTTCCGCCATCTCGACGTGACCAGCGAAGCGGAATGGAAGGCGGCCGTCGACGCGACGATCGCCGAGTTCGGCAAACTCGACATCCTCGTCAACGATGCCGGGCTCAGCGGCAGCGCCGTCGAGGATCTGTTCGACACCGCGGCGTGGGACCGGCTGATGGCCGTCAACGCGCGCGGCGTGTTTTTGGGCATGAAATTCGCGATCCCGCTGATGAAAGCGGCCGGCGGCGGGGCGATCGTCAACATCTCGTCGATCTCCGGCATCACCGGGCAGCACCACGTGCATGTCGGCTACAACGCTTCGAAAGGTGCCGTCCGCACCTTGACCAAGGCGGCGGCGGTGCAGCACGGCGCCGATAACATCAGGGTCAATTCGGTGCATCCCGGGCTGATGCCACCGATGCGTTCGTCGGGGCGCACGGCGGACCCTGAAGTCCGCGCCAGGATGCTGCGACAAGTCCCGATGGGCCGCGCCGGCCGGATCGAGGAGGTTGCCAACGCCGTGCTGTTCCTGGCCTCGGACGAAGCCTCCTACATCACCGGCGCCGAACTCTGGGTCGACGGCGGCTATCTGGCGACGTAGCCCTTAGCCGAGGGTCATCTCGGGCAGCGGCACGACCCGGACGCCGGCCGCTTCGAGGCCCTCCCGAGCGGCGCGGGCGACGATGACGCCGCTCGGCTCGTCGCCATGGACGCACAAAGTGTCGAGGCAGACTTTGAGCCGCTTGCCATTGCGCGACACGATCTCTTCATTCAGCACCATATTGACGACACGCTCCTCGACCACTTCGGGATCGTGCAGGACCGCGCCCGGCATCTTGCGTGAGGTCAGATTGCCGTCATCGTCGTAGAGACGGTCGCAAAAGCCTTCGCGGGCAACGGGCAATCCGAGCTCCCGCCCCGCTTTCTCCATTTGCGAGCCGGCGAGCGCGACATAGATGATGTCCCGGTCGACTGTCTTGATTGCGCGGCCGATCGCCAGGGCCAACTCGATATTCTCGGCCGCCATGTTGTTGAGCGCGCCGTGCGGCTTTAGGTGCGTCACCTTGGCGCCGGCATAGCAGGCCATCGCCTGTAATGCGCCGATCTGGTAGGCGATCATGTATTCGAGCTCGCGAGGGTTCATGTCGATGCGCCGTCGTCCGAAGCCCCACAGATCATTGAATGCCGGATGCGCGCCGATGCTGACGCCCTCGGCAGCGGCCTGTGTGACGACGCGTTGCATTGTCACCGGGTCGCCGGCATGGAAGCCGCAGGCGATGCTCGCGGATCGAATGATTTTGAGCAGACCCGCATCATCACCGATGTCGTAGGCACCAAAACCCTCGCCCATATCGGCGTTGAGATTGATTTCCTTAGCCATGCCGCCGCCTCCTTCGCCCGATCAGCTTTCGCCACTCTGCCGGCGAGTATACCAGGGAAGCCAATGAACCCGCGTTTCCTCTCTGCCGGAGACAGCGCCTTGGTCGTGGAATTCGGCGACCAGGTCGATCGGGCGCTCAGCGAGCGCGTCCTGCGCCTCGACGCGATTATCCGCTCAAGCACCCCGAGCGGCGTCGTCGAGACGGTACCGACCTTCCGTTCGCTGCTGGTCCATTACGATCCCCTGTTGACGAGCCGGGCCGCGCTCGAGCAGGCGATCGCGGGTTTGCTCCATTGCGAGCAAAGCCCGCGTACTGGCGCCAGGCTGTGGTTGTTGCCCGCTTGCTATGAAGGTGAATTCGCCCCGGATCTGGCGGAGGTAGCGCGGCTTACTGGATTGAAGACGGACGAGGTCGTGGCGCTGCACAGCGGGACAAAGTTGCACGTCTACATGCTCGGCTTTCTCCCCGGCTTTCCGTATATGGGCGATCTGCCGCCAAGCCTGGCACTGCCGCGGCGCGCTGATCCTCGGCTGCGTGTGCCTGCCGGGTCGATCTCGATCGCGACCTCGCTGACCGCGATCTATCCCTACGAGAGCCCCGGGGGTTGGCATCTGATCGGCGCGACCCCGATCCGCCTTTTCGATCCCGCACAACCCAAGCCGGCGCTGCTCGCTCCCGGTGACGCCGTGAGATTCCGGCCAGTCGACGCCGCGTCCTTTGCCTCGATCCGGGCAGCGGTGGAGCACCGCCGATACGAGGCCGAAAGCGCGCCGCTCGCTACATGAGCATCGGGCTCAAGGTATTGGAGCCGGGTCTCCACACCACCGTGCAGGATCTCGGGAGGTTCGGGCATCAGCATATCGGTGTTCCGGTTTCGGGAGCGCTCGACGGTTTCAGCCTCAGGCTCGCCAACGCATTGGTTGGAAATCCCCAGGGAATGGCAGCGCTCGAGATCCTGGCCAGCGGGCCGACCATGGAGGTTGCCGCCGATTGTGTAAGGGTGGCGCTGGTCGGGTCGGGCGCCGCCCTCGCGATAGGCACCGACCCGCCGCGGACCATAGCCGCGGGGCAAAGCCTCACGCTCTCACGTGGCGAAGTCGTGCGGGTGGTCGCAAGCCGCCATTCGGCCTGCTGTTACCTCGCGGTCGAAAGCGGCCTCGCGGTGCCGCCGGTCCTCGGCAGCGCTTCGACCTATGTGCGTGCGGCATTCGGCGGATTTTGCGGACGCGCCCTGCGAGCCGGCGATGTCGTACCGCTTACGATCGACCGCGCCTCGGCGCGGACGGAATTGCGTTTGCCGGTTGAAGTCGATCCTGCCCCCAATCGGCCGATCCGCGTGATCCTGGGACCGCAGCAGGAGCATTTTACGGCTGAGACCGTTGCGACGTTGCTCAAAGCCGAGTTCCGCATCTCGCAAAGCGCCGACCGGATGGGGCTGCGGCTTGACGGGCCGCCGCTGCGTCATCGCAATGGGTGGGACATCGTGTCGGACGCGATTCCGACCGGCGCGATCCAGGTGCCGGGCTCGGGTCAGCCGATCCTGCTGCTCGCCGATCACCAGACGACTGGCGGGTACCCCAAAATTGCCACCGTAATCTCGCCGGATTTGCCGATCGTCGGCCGACGCGGGCCCGGCGACACTTTGCGGTTCGCTGCGGTCTCGGTCGAGGAGGCCGAGGAAATCTGCCGAGAAGACCATCTGCGTATGACCGCGCTGATAGCGAGCCTCGAGCCCGCGACCGACGGCGGCATCGATCCGCAGTCGCTTTACGACAACAATCTGATCAGCGGCGTATTCAACGGCCTCGATTAAGCCATCGCACTACCAAGATCGACGAAGATTGTCGACGACGCGAGGGTTTGACGAGATGGCTCGCCGGGGACAGCAATGGCTCTGATCGGAACAATAGCAGCCTAAGCTCCGTTGTATTCGGCAGGTTTGCTGTGCCGACGCCAGATCGGCGCGAGCTTTGAGAGGATGAATTATGAAGCGAGTACTCGGCCCCGGGGTGATTGCAGCCGGGATGGTCTTGGCGCTGATAGGCTGCACCAACCCCTATGACCCGGGCCAGCGCGCGGTCGGCGGCGGCCTGCTCGGGGCCG
>JBARIB010000241.1:0-6967 GCA_049799535.1 Allostellaceae bacterium
ACGGCCGCTTTCGCGACCTCTGGCGCTTTGGGCGCCGCCAATACCAGCTGATCCGGCTCTACCGCCCCGGCCTGTGGTCCTTCGCGGCCTTTGTCGTCAGCTCAGATCTGATCGCTCGTCTGGTCCTTTTCTCCGCCCTGATCGCGGCCGCGAGCGGCGCATCGGGGCTCGCCTTGGCGACCATCCTGGCCATCGCGTGCCTGGGCTCGATCGCGACCGAGATCAGATTGGCTATCGGCCGGAGATTGGGCGTCGCCGATCGGATCGGCGGCAGGCTCTCTCAGCACCTTCTCGCCTGGACCATCCTGCCCATCCCCTGTTTTCATGCCGGTGTGATCTGGGGGGGCTTCGTCACTTCTCCGGTGCGATGGGCCCATATCCGATACATCGTCGACAGCAAGGGCCGGGTGGTTGAGGCCACGCGCCAGCCCCCACTTTCCACGCAACAACCCGGAGAACTGGCCGTCGCTGGTGCCGCCGGGTTGACTGATCGGTCGATCTGATGACGAGGCGCGACGGGCGTCCGCGGATCGGCTGCCGGCCGGCAAGGTCAGTTGGCAAACGGCGTTGGGCCGACCCTACTTCGCTGCGAACGGTGGATCGTTGCGGTGCGGGCATGTTAGTGTGGACGGGCAGTACCGTCGCGACCTCGTATCCCGTTGTGGGCGAGCGTGCCGTCCGCTCATGCGAGGTCGAGCCATCCGAAGTCCTTGCAAAGCATTGTGATCACGCTGGCTCGTCGACTGGAGGTTGAGCATGGCCGACATCGTCCTGATCAATCCCCGCTTCAGCCCATCCTATTGGGGGCTGAATTACGCAATGCCGTTCCTCGACGCCAGGGCCGTCCTGCCAGCCATCAACCTGCCCTTGCTCGCAGCGCTGACGCCGCCTGAGCATAGCGTCACCCTGATCGATGAGAATGTCGATCCAATCGACTTCGATCGCTGCAGCCGCGCCGACATCGTCGGCATCACTGGCATGAACGTTCAGCGCAGGCGAATGCGCGAGATCGTCATCGAGCTGAGGCGGCGCGGCGTCTTTGTTGTCGTCGGCGGGCCTTGGGTCACGGTGTACCCCGAGGATTTCGAAGGGCTCGTCTCGGCGATCTTCATTGGAGAGGCCGAAGAGACCTGGCCGCGCTTTCTCGCCGAGTGGAGCGAGGGCCGTCACCATAGTCTCTACGAGCAGGCCGGCAAGACTGATATGGCCACCGTTCCGGCGCCGCGCCTCGATCTCCTGCCGATGGGCAGATATGCTTATGGAGGCCTGCAGGTCTCGCGCGGCTGTCCGTTCACCTGCGAGTTCTGCGATATCATCGTCGTGTTCGGCCGCCGCCCAAGAGTAAAGACCGCAGCGCAGGTGATCGCCGAACTCGAAGGTCTCGTCGCTGCTGGTAAGTACGACGCTTTCATCGTCGACGACAATTTGATCGGCAACAAGAAGGCAATCAAGCCGATCTTGCGCGAGATTATCGCCTGGCAAGAAGCCAACGGCTATCCGCTGAGCTTCGCGACCGAGGCGTCGATCGATCTCGCCGAAGACGAGGAGTTGATGCAGCTGATGGTCGCTGCGAACATCGATACCGTCTTCGTCGGTATAGAATCGCCGAACGAAGCGGCGCTGCGCGAAACCAAGAAGGTTCAAAATCTCGCCGATCGTTCCGGGACGATGCTGGAGAAGGTACATCGCATCCAAGCGGCCGGCATGGAGGTGTGGTCCGGCATGATCGTCGGCTTCGATAACGACGACGAGGGCGTGTTTGAGCTGCAGCGCCGGTTCATTCAAGAGGCGCGAATCGTCCAGGCAATGGTCAACATCCTCGTGGCAATACCCAAGACCCCGCTGTACGCACGCTTGCAGAACGAGGGAAGGCTCGACAATTCCGGAGAGATGGCCAATTTCGGTACGATCAGCACCAATGTGATCCCGCTCAGGATCGGCCGGCGCGCGCTGTGCGACGGCTATCTTGACTTGATGCGCGACCTGTACACGCCTGATGCCTATTTCTCGCGCATGGACGCGCTCTATCTCGACGGCAAGTTGCGGCCCGACTCGGGGCGCGCTCGATATCTCCGTCGCCGACCCTGGCGCTGGGTAAAATCGCGGGTTGGAGCCGCGCTCGAAGGCATTTTTGTTTTCGTCCAGCTGATGCGCCTTGTGCCCGACGCTGCCCTCCGCCGCGAGTACCGGCGGCGGCTTTGGAATGCGGTCAAGCGCCGCCCGCAGGTCACTCTACTCCGCCTTTATTGCATCAAATGCGCCTTGCACTTCCATTATCATCAACTCGTGCGGCAACTACTTGCCGATCGCGCAGCCCTAGAGGCTCAGACTGACGTCGCCGGCCCTGAATTGATCTTGGACGGAGTAGAGCGTTCGAGCCGCGAGGAAATCGAGCGGGCAGCTGCGCACTTACATTGACAGGTCCCGCGTCATCCGCTCGGGTAGACCAGAGCATGTGCGGTCGCCGATGCCGCGCTGTCTGGTGATAGATCAGTCTGGTCACGACGCTCGACGAACATCCGCAGATCGTCGCCGGGCCGCAAGGTCAGCCGGCAGACAGGCGCGACGACAGCGTCGGGTGCCAGACGCAGGCGGACACGCTGAGCCAGTGTGGCAATGCAGAGAATGGCCTCGGTTTGGCCGAAGGCGGCGCCGGCGCAGATGCGCGGTCCGGTGCTGAAGGGGATATAGGCGTGTCTTACGCGGAATTGCGCGTTTTCGGGCAGAAACCGTTCGGGGATGAAGTGATCGGGCTTCCCCCAGTATCTGCGGTGCCGGTGGAGCAGCCAAGGGGCCACGATGACGATGGATCCGGCCGGCACCGCCCGGCCGCGAATATTCTCGTCGCGCAGCGCCTGCCGCCCCAACAGCGGCACCGGCGGATACAGCCGGATCGCCTCTTCGAAAACCGCCTTTGTATAGATGAGCTTGGGAACGTCTTCGAGGTTCGGCGGACGACCGGCGAGGACTTGCCTCAGTTCGGCATGGAGTCTTTCCTCGACATCCGGCGCCTGGGATAGCAGATACCACGTCCAAGCGAGCGAATTCGCCGTCGTCTCGTGGCCGGCCATGAAGATCACAGCGGCCTCGTTGCGCAGCGCCGCGTGATCCAGACGCTCACCGGTCTCGGTGTCGCGCGCCTCGAGCAGGAGACGGATCATCGAGGCTTCGCCGCTGGCGAGCCTCTCGCGGCAATCGCGGATGACTTGGTCGAGCACGCCGTGAATGCGCCGAGCCGCACGGCGGACCGCCGGCGAATGAAACCGCGGCAGCCAGTCCGGCAATCCAAAAAAATAAGCGAGATCCAGCTGCCCGATGAGGCGCTGATACTCGCTGAAGGCAGTGACGATTTCGGCCGCGTGCGCGGCCCCAAGGTGGCGGCCGAATACCGTCCGGCAGATGATTTCCGCCGTCAACGTCGCCATCTCGGTCAACGCATTGACCGGTAGGTCTTGCGGCAGGCTCGCCCAGCGCTCGGCTGTCTCGGTTGCCGCCTGCACCATCAGCGGCGCAAACACCGCCAGGTGGGAGACGTGCACGATCGGCGCGACGATGCCCCGGCGGCGGCGCCAGGTCTCGCCGTCGCTGATGAACAGGCCGTCGCCAAGGAGCGGGGCCAGCCCATGCCGCATCTGCGGGCTCTTACGCTCGAAACTTTTGTGATGGTCGACAAAAGCATATGCGACGGTATCGGGGCTGTTGCAAACGAATAGCGAGCGCGCCAGCAGGCGGCTCGAAAACACCTCCCACTCAAAGCATCGGTCTTCCCAGATCGCGAGAATGTTTCGCCGCGCCAACCGCAGGGTCGCGATCGCCGAGAGCGGCTGCTTCGGCCGCTCGGGAAATGGCGGAATGAAATCGTGCATCAGGCTGCGCGCGCACAGCGGCGCGCGAAAGCGCTATCGCATCGAAATGGCCGCCGTAATCGGCGATGCGAGGTCGGCAGACGGTGCCGCTTCACCGCGTGCCGGCCGCGCATAGGTCGCTTCGAGCCGCTCGATCGCCGCATCGACCGCGAGCTTCAGACCGGCTTCGTTGAAAAACGAGCCGGGGATCAGACAGCGAGCGGCAAGCACCCGACGAAAAGCATCGAATAGGGTGGCCTCGGGTGGAGTGGGCGCGTTCCAGAACTCATCGAGCTCGCCCTGGAAGGTCAGTCCGGCGATGTCATAGATGGCCTTGCCAAGCGCGATGACCGGCAGGCCGCAGGCGAGCGCCAAGGTACCGACTGTGCTGTTGACGGTGACAACCGCCAGATTGCGTTCAAGCAGTTTTCCGAGATCGCCGCCGTCGAGAATGAGTACCCGATCGGCAATCCGCAGTTCGACCGCAAGGTAACCGGTGATCGCGGCCCAATCCACCAGACCGCTGTCGAGCGGATGAAGTTTGACGATCAGCCGCGCAGCCGGCGGGGCATGGTTGGCAAAGGAGGTGAGCACATGCTCGATTGCCAGATGCATTGCCCGAAAAGGCGAGTGAACCCGCACCTGATAGTCGCAATCGAGCTGTAGCGGGAAAAAAAACAGGGGGTCGCGGCCGTCCGGGAGGCCGTCGATTGTCGCTGCGGCCCGCCGTTCGGCTCGGCGCTTCAAGACTAGGCGGCGCAGCCAGCCGGCATATTCGATCAGCTGATAATAAGGGCGGTGAGTCGCGTAGAACGGAAACCGCCACATGCCGGACATTGATGCAGTCGTGTAGAGGACATCCTCGAGCGCTCGTCTGCGGAAGCTGCCGGGGACAGGTGGCGGGTCGCGCCATGCCGGCAATGAGCGCGCCCGTTCGCGATACCAGCTCGGATCCCGCGGCAACGCGGAATGGCCATTGACCCCACCTTCCTCGAAGGTGATCCAGTCGGGACGCAGATAGCCTTCCTCGACCACGTGAGTACGAACCAATCGGCCTTCGGCGACGCGGATGGTGGCGCGATGCAATGGCCGGCAATCGCCGAACAGGATGATATCGCTGATCCCGTTATCGACGATCAAGCGGTCGAGGAAGTCTGGCCATTCCTCGGCCCGGCCGCAGAAATCGACCGCTCCCGGAAGCCGCCAAAAGGCACGATCCCCGCCGTTGAAATTGACCCGGTGCACCGCATGGCCGCGCGCCAACAGCGCCTGTCCCAGGCGCTCGAAGAATCGCGTCGCCATTCCTTGCAGAAAGAGAAAGGCGCGGCCGGTCGGCTTAGCCTTCACCATCCCGATTCCCCAAACCGGACCTCGTCGCTGCGAGCGAGCTTTTGAGGCGGTTCAACCCCGATCTAGTTAATCTCGACCAACTGACTGGCTAATGTCTACGACTTTCTGCGCTGCAAGATCGCCCCTCGTTCGGCAAGCGATCAAATTGCGCGACAAATCTGATAGGGTCAGCTGCGCCATTAAAGTTAATAGCCGCCAATCACCGCTGATTTACGTTGGCGAGTTGCCATGATCGACCCACGCCCAACTGTCGACGCTCCTGACGACGACCCTTATCTCTGGCTTGAGGACATCGACGGCGAACGAGCGCTTGCCTGGGTCGAAGCGCAAAACGCGGCAACCCTGGCGCGTTTTGGCGATGCGCGCTTTGTGGCCGATCGCGACGCGCTCGCAGCGATCTTCGACCGCCCTGATAACATTCCGTTAATTGCCCGGCGCGGCGCCAGGGTCTTCAACTTTTGGAAGGATGCGGCGCATCCGCGCGGGCTGTGGCGGGTGACGTCGCTCGACAGCTATCGCAGCGAGCAGCCCCAATGGGAGGTTCTGCTCGATCTCGACGCGCTCGCGGCAAAGGAGGCGGAAGACTGGACCTGGAGCGGCGCATCGACAATTCCGGGAAGCCACGACCGGGCCATTTTGAGTTTATCGCGCGGCGGCGCCGATGCGGTAGTCATGCGCGAGTTCGATATCGCTCTGCGTGAGTTCGTTCCGGAAGGTTTTTTCTTGCCGGAAGCCAAGGGCGGAGCGCTTTGGCTCGACCACGACACATTGCTGCTCTCCTCGGCATCGGGCGAGGGCATGGCGACCAATTCCGGCTACGCGCGCACGGTGCGCCTTTGGCAACGCGGGACCGACCCGCTGGCGGCTCCGGTCATCTTCGAGACCACGGCCGACCGGATGGCCGTATGGGCGGATGTCGACCGGGAAGCCGAGGAAGAGCGGTTGTTTTTTGTCGAGAGGATCGGCTTCTTCGATGCGGCCGTATGGATCGGCGACCACACCGGCCCCAAAACCCGGATTGAACTCCCCACCGATGTCTGGCTCCGATGGCATTGCGGCTGGCTGGCGGTCAAGCGCCGGACGCGGTGGGAGATCGGCGGCGAAACCCACCAGCCGGACACCCTGCTCGGCATTTCCCTCTCGGCCTTTCTCGATGGCGATCGGCACTTCACAAAGCTGTTCGAGCCGGCCGAGCGCCGCGCGTTGCAGGGATTCTTCTGGTCCGGCGATCACCTTGTCCTGTCGATCCTCGATGATCTGAAGCCGGTCTTCGAAGCCTTGACCCCATCCGCGGACGGCTGGTCACGCGAGCGCATCACCGGCCTTCCCGATATTGGTGTTGCCAATGTCTGGCCGCTCGACATTCGGGTCGAGGAATCGAATGGCGACCTCCTCGCCAGCGCGCAAGACCCGCTGACGCCGCCCTCTCTCTATCTGATACCGCCGGGTTCGGCGCCGCAGCTCCTCAAGCGGGCGCCGCAGACATTTGATCCGTCCGGTTTGGTCGTCACCCGGCACGAGGTCATCTCACCAGACGGTACGCGCATTCCCTATGTCCAGGTCGGACCGCCGGGCGAGACCGGCGAAGCGCCGGTGCATCTCTCGGGCTATGGCGGCTTCGCCATCTCGCAACTGCCCTACTATAACTCTGCCGTCGGCAAGCTGTGGCTCGAGCGCGGCGGCACCGGTGTCGTCGCCAATATCCGAGGCGGTGGCGAGTTCGGCACCGCCTGGCACGACGCCGGGCGCCGCGAAGGCAAGCGGGCCTCGCA
>JBARIB010000242.1:0-2160 GCA_049799535.1 Allostellaceae bacterium
GGCGTTCGTGTAGCGGCCGAGATAATCGATGTCGATGCGATCGGCCTTGAGCAGCTCATGGATCAGCGCCAACACCAACAGGCCGTCCGTGCCCGGCCTGATCCCGACCCATTCGTCGGCGATCGCCGAATAGCCGGTACGCACCGGGGTGACCGAAACGAATTTTGCGCCGCGGCGGCGCAGGCCTGAAAGGGCGATCTTGATTGGATTGGAATCATGATCTTCGGCGACGCCGAACATCATGAAAAACCGGGTCCGCTCCCAATCGGGCTCGCCGAATTCCCAAAAGCTGCCGCCCAGCGAATACATGCCGGCCGCGGCCATATTCACCGAGCAGAAACCGCCATGCGCCGCAAAGTTCGGCGTTCCAAACTGCGCCGCCCAATACCCCGTCAGCGATTGGCTCTGGTCGCGCCCGGTAAAAAAGGCAAGTTTCTTCGGATCCGTCGCGCGTATGGCTGAGAGCCACTCGACGGCAGTCGCAATGGCTTCGTCCCATTCGATTTCGCGAAACTCACCGGAACCACGGTCACCAACGCGCTTCAGCGGCTTTTTGAGCTTTGCCGGCGAGTGCTGCTGCATGATGCCGGCGGCGCCTTTGCCGCATATCACGCCGCGGTTGACCGGGTGATTGCGGTTGCCCTCGATGTAGCGGAGCGCCCCGTCCTTGAAGTGCACTTTGATCCCGCAGCGGCAGGCGCACATATAGCATGTCGTATACTTCACCTCGTCAGCTACTTTTGGCGAGGTATCGATTACCTCGTGCGGCGAGAAATACTCCCGGAGCCTGCCGGCCAATGTCATGCTGCGCCCCTCAGCTCGATTAAGAGAGCAGCGTGCATTTGTTTCTCCTTGTTTAGAGGGGGCGCTACGGGTCTGGTCGTCGGAGGCCTGCAATCCTCACTCTCGCTTACCGATGACGCCATCCTCGTCGACGAGCAACCCGGCCTCGCGATAGAAGCGCTTGGCGCCGGGATGCAACGGGACCGTAACACCATCGAGAGCATTCTCGATGCGGATCTGTTTGCCGATCGGGTTGTGGACCTCGAGCAAACGCTGGGTCGCGTCGTTCCAGAGCGCCTTGGTAATGTCATAGACCAATTCGTCTGAGACCTCGGCTGAGACGACCCAAAGCGCGTTGAAGCCGATCGAGGGGATTTCGGCGTTGATTCCCGGATAGGTTTCGGCCGGTATCACCGAGCGGTGATAAGAGCTCGAACTCTCTTTCATTCTGGCGAGCACGTCATCATCGATCGGAATGAGCCGTATCGTCGTCGCGGCCGCGAGTTCCCGTATCGCGGGAACGGAAAGCCCGCCGATCAAGAAGAACCCGTCAAGTTCACCAGCCTTGATTTTTTCGGCGGCAGCGCTGGGCCGGAGGTAATCAGCCGTCAAATCTTTCTCGCCGAGGCCGGCGGCGGCGAGCACGATCCGGGCATCGGCCAGCGTTCCCGAACCTGGCTGACCCAATGAAATACGCTTGCCCCTGAGATCGCCGACATTCCGGATCGGGGCGTCTGCGCGGACGACGAGCTGCAGATATTCCGGAAACAAACTGGCGATGGCACGCAAGTTCTTGATCGGTCCATCACTCGTGAAGATGCTGGTACCGGCATAGGCCCAGCTCACGATGTCGGATTGGGCAATACCGGACTCGATCTGGCCGGCGCCGATCATGCGCAAGTTCTCGACCGACCCCTGTGTCGCCTGCGTCACCGCGACCAGGCCTGGGACGCCACAATTCCCACCGTGCTCGCAAGGTGGCGAGCCGGCTGGCTTCGAGATGGCGCTGGCAATGACGCCGCCGATCTCAAAGAAGGTCCCCGATGTCGCGGCCGCTCCGATGCGGAAAAATCGCGCTTCCTGCGCATTCGGCCTGGCGTCCGCCCAAAGGAGGCCAAGAGCCAGAACGACGGCCAGGCCCGGGCCGCACCACCAAACGCCGAACTTCGCGGACATCGTCTCACCGATGACACACAATGCCGGAAAACAACATGTATTACCCCGGATTGCAACAGGACTTCACAACGCCAAGGGGCGAAAGCTTCCGGTTCGGTCCGCGGGTGTGATTTGCTCCATGAGCGGGCCTTGGTGGACGCCGCTTCGGTACCCTGATCACCTGGTTTCTGGTCGGTGGCGATCGCTACGCCGCCGATACTT
>JBARIB010000243.1:0-1567 GCA_049799535.1 Allostellaceae bacterium
CACATATCGAACGGCGTCGTCGTGGTGCCCTCCTCCTTGTAGCCGCGGACATGGATGTTGTGGTGGCCGTTCCGCCGGTAGGTCATCCGGTGAATGAGGTAGGGGTAACCGTGGAAGGCGAAAATGATCGGCTTGTCGACAGTGAACAGGGCATCGAATTCAGGATCCGACAGGCCGTGCGGGTGCTCGCTCGCAGGCTGCAATTTCATCAGGTCGACGACATTGATGACCCGCACCTTTAGCTCGGGCGCGTGTTTGCGCAGAAGGTCGACGGCAGCCAGTGTCTCCAATGTCGGGACGTCACCGCAGCACGCCATCACGACATCGGGCTCCGCTCCATGATCGTTGCTCGCCCACTCCCAGATCCCCAGCCCGCTGGTGCAGTGCTTGACCGCCTCATCCATGGTCAGCCACTGTGGCGCGGGCTGCTTGCCGGCGACGACAACGTTGACGTAGTTCCGGCTGCGCAGGCAGTGGTCGGTGACCGACAACAGGAAGTTAGCGTCGGGCGGCAAATAGACGCGGACCACCTCCGCCTTCTTGTTTATGACGTGGTCGATGAAACCGGGGTCCTGATGGCTGAAGCCGTTATGGTCCTGCCGCCATACATGGCTCGATAACAGGTAATTGAGCGAGCCGATGGGCCGCCGCCACGGAATGTGATTGCACACCTTCAGCCATTTGGCGTGCTGGTTGAACATCGAATCGATGATGTGAATGAAGGCTTCGTAGCAGGAGAAAAAGCCGTGCCGTCCGGTCAGCAGATAGCCTTCGAGCCAACCCTGGCATTGGTGCTCGCTCAGCATTTCCATAACCCGTCCGTCGGGCGCCAAATGGTCGTCGTACGGCTCGGCCTCCGCGACCCAGGCACGATTGGTGACCTCGAGCACATCCTGCCAGCGGTTCGAATTGCTCTCGTCGGGACTGAACAGCCGGAAGTTCCGCGACTCCATGTTCAGCTTCATGACATCGCGCAGGAACCTGCCCATCTCGCGAGTGGCTTCGGCGGTCACGGCGCCGGGTGCGGTCACCTCGACGGCGTAATCACGGAAATTCGGGAGCCGCAATTCGCGCAGCAGCAAGCCGCCGTTGGTGTGTGGATTGGCACTCATGCGGCGGGCGCCTTGCGGGGCGAGCTCGGCCAATTCGGTCCGGAGGCGGCCGTTGCCGTCGAACAGTTCCGTGGGCCGGTAGCTCTTCATCCAATCTTCGAGGATCCGCACATGAGCGGGGTTCTCGTGCATCTCTCCCATCGGCACCTGATGCGCGCGCCAGTAGCCCTCGGTGCGCCGGCCGTCGATCTCTTTCGGGCAGGTCCAGCCCTTTGGTGTGCGCAGCACGATCATCGGCCAGAGCGGGCGTTCGGTGAAACCATTCTCGCGCGCATTGGCCTTGATGCGCCGGATCTCGCCGGTGACAGTGTCGAGTGTGGCGGCCATCAGCTCGTGCATGGCTTGCGGCTCATCCCCCTCGACGAAGTGCGGGGTGTAGCCATAGCCGCGGAACAGATGGTCTAATTCCCCGTGGCTGATCCGAGCCAGGATGCAGGGATTGGCGATCTTGTAGC
>JBARIB010000244.1:0-1972 GCA_049799535.1 Allostellaceae bacterium
GGAGTGGCTCTACCGCGACGCCTGCGACGGCTTCAACATCATGTTCCCCTGGGTCCCGGGCGGCCTCGACGATTTCGTCGACCGGGTCGTCCCCGAATTGCAGCGCCGCAATCTCTTCCGCCGCGAATACGAAGGCCGGATTCTGCGCGAGAACCTCGGCCTCCCCCGCCCCGAGAACCGCTTTTTCAAGAAGCCGGGATTCTAGGCCAAATCCCAGTTACCTCTTGCGCACGGAGAGCCTCTGACTTCAAGTCCCGTTGCCAGCTCAGACCTCTGCGCGCCGTGCGGGTTGGGGGAAAAACAGTCACTCAAGCCTGTCCACTTCTAACGAACTGATCCTGAGCCGACTTTCTGTTTAGCGGGTTCTGACGCAAATTGAACTTTGTGGAATGAATGCAAAGAAAGACCGGCAATTTACGGCCATCGTAGACTAATCCGCTTGAGCTGGCATCGGTGCGAATCCTGGTCCTGGGGCGGATCGCTCAAAATCGAGGCAAGTCAGGTCCAGTTCGCGCAGATCGATTGCAGGGCTGAATGGGATCGCCTTTGCGGCTCGCACCGGCATCCCAGCGCTGATGTCGATGCCGACGACTTCCGCGACAAGCGGGTAAAATGGGAGGTAGCGGCCGGTACTAACGCCGACGTCCAATAGACAACCGGAGAGCCGCCCCAACAGCTGCGCCCTGCGGGGCCTCTTGGCGCCGCCGCCGGCAGATTGCTCGGCCCGGGGAACCATTGATCACGCCTCCGGCTTTGGCTCTCCAGCGGCTGTTTCCGCCATCCCAGACCGGTGGCTGTTCTGGCGGAGATAATTCGCCCTATAGAATTCCAGGACGAGATCGCGGTAGACCACCGGCGGATAGCGTGGCGGGTTGCCGGGGCCGACGCACGAGGGCAGACATTCGATGACCCGGTTCGGGTTCGGGCTGTGGAAGTAGCTAATTGAATAGCGATCGGCGCCCGAATCGTTAACGACGCTGTGCGGGGTCGATAGAAAGCGGTCGTTCGACCATCGACGCATAGTATTGCCGAGATTGATCAGAAGCGTGCCCGGAATGACCGGCGGCGCAAACCATTCCCCTGACGGCAGCCGCACCGCCAGCCCTGGCACCTCAGTCCGCGCCAATACGGTCATGAAGCTGTTGTCCGTGTGCGGTCTTTGGCCAAAGGCGTTGTCCGCGGTCGCGTCCTGCGGCGGATAGTGCAGGAAGCGCAGATTGGCGTGGGCCCCATCGGCGAAATAGGGCGCGAAGAAATCTGCCGGCATGCCGAGCGCGACGGCAAACGACGGCAGCATGCGGTCGCACATCGCGCCCAGAGCCTCGAAATACTTAATCATATCGGCGCGCAGGCCGGGCATATCCGGCGGCCATTGATTGTGCCCGCGCAAGGGTTTCCCCGCGAACACGTCGGAATGGTCGGGGCTCCGGTCGTGGCTGATGAAAAAACTCTCGTTCTGATTGGGCCTGGCCGCCGGCCGAACGGCCGAGGCGGTCTGCAAAGAGGCGTTGAGCGGCAAATAGCCGATGTTGTTTTCGTTGAGCGTGAGCGCGAGTCTTTCTTCGAGCGGCAATGCGAAAAAGCAGCGCGAAGCAGCAAAGGCGCGCTCGATCAGCACATCAGCGACACCGTGGTTCCGCACGTAAAAGAACCCGATGTTCTCGCAAGCGTGGGCGACCTCACCGGCAAGGCGTTCGAGCGCCCCTATCTCGCCAGCGAAATAGGGGCCGTAGTCAATGACCGTGGTCACCTCGGCCGCTGCCGCGTAGTCCCAGACCGGATGTTTGCTAAAAAAGCATCGGTTACCCGACAGACCAACGCTGCAGGATTCGAGATCGGCGTGGAAGGGGGTGGAAGAGAGCATTGATAGCTTTTCCGCACTATCCGAGCCCATTTTAGTAGCTCTCGACGGGGCGACAATTGCACATTCATCGGATCGTCGAAGCTTGCTTTCGGGCTATAGATAAAAATT
>JBARIB010000245.1:0-2234 GCA_049799535.1 Allostellaceae bacterium
GCTTATCCCCACCGGCGAGGCGGTGCTTCAGTTGCTCGAAGATGCCTTGCATGTTGCTCGGCACGCCGGGCAGCACGAACACATTGCCGATCCGGAATCCCGGGGCGCGGGAGATCGGGTTGGGCAGCAGCGCCGCACCTTCGGGCACCATAGCCATGCGCAGCCGCGCCTCGTTCAGCTGCCCCGGCG
Source organism: Allostellaceae bacterium (assembly GCA_049799535.1). Taxonomy (GTDB): domain Bacteria; phylum Pseudomonadota; class Alphaproteobacteria; order ATCC43930; family CGMCC-115725; genus AP-15. The sequence continues at coordinate 190 of JBARIB010000245.1, forward strand.
GGTAATGGGTCTCGAGCAGTCGTCTCGCGTCGGGATGCACCAGCAGCGGCACCCCGAAGGCATCGGCGACGCATTGCGCGGTAATATCGTCATGGGTCGGGCCGATTCCGCCCGTCGTGAAGACGTAGTCGAACGCGTGCCGCACTTCGTTGACCGTAGCCACGATGACCCCGTGGTCGTCCGGTATGACCCGCGCCTCGCGCAGCCGGACGCCGGCATCGTTGAGCCCCTGCGCGAGAAAGGCCAGATTGGCGTCCTGTGTGCGGCCGGATAGGATCTCGTTGCCGATGATCAGCACGCAGGCGGTGACGATCCTGGCCTCAGACTCGCTCGTCATCTTCACCCCTTTGCCGTCAATTTGACGCGCTTCGTTCTTAAGGAAGTGCACCTCCTTCTTAAGGAAGTGCACCGGGGGGCACAACCTGATGAGGATTGCCGCACCGCCGTGAAACCCCTACCTTCATGACGGAGCGAGAATGCGAACGATACAAGCGATACAGCCAGAGGCGATGATGGGCCTCGCGCCCGCCGAGATGCGCGACGGGCGGATCAAGATTCACGGCCCGGAGGCATTTGAGGGGATGCGGCGGGCCGGCAAGCTCGCGGCCGAGACGCTCGACTTCATCACCCCGCATGTGCGTGCGGGCGTGACGACCGGCGAGCTCGATCGCCTGTGCCACGGCTTTATCGTGGACCACGATGCGATCCCTGCGCCGCTCAATTATCGCGGCTTCCCGAAATCGATCTGCACGTCGATCAATCACGTGGTCTGTCACGGCATCCCCGGGGATCGACGGCTCATGGAAGGCGACATCATCAACATCGATGTCACGGTCATCCTCGACGGCTGGCACGGCGATACGAGCCGGATGTTTTTCGCCGGCGAGCGGGTTCCGATCAAAGCAAGACGCCTTGTCGATGTCACCTATGAGGCGATGATGCGCGGCATCGCCGTCGTGCGGCCGGGCATTCGCATCGGGGCGATCGGCGATGCCATCCAGCGCTATGCCGAGAGCCATCGCTTCTCGGTGGTACGAGACTTTTGCGGGCACGGGGTCGGACGTATTTTTCACGACGCGCCCTCGATTTTGCATTACGGCCGCCCCGAGGAGGGGCCGGTGCTGCGCGAAGGTATGTTCTTTACCGTCGAGCCGATGATCAACGCCGGCCGGTACGAGGTCAAAATCCTCAGCGATGGCTGGACCGCGGTGACCAAGGACCGTTCGCTATCCGCGCAGTTCGAGCATACGATCGGAGTGACCGCGACCGGCCACGAGATCTTCACGATCTCGCCTGCCGGCCTGCACCGCCCGCCTTACGGTGTAGGCGAAGCCGGCGTGACGACGGCTCCTCCGCAGTAGGCGATACCGAGCGTAAGCTCAGGATCCGGCGAATCCCCGGGATCCGGGCATCAGAGCCTCGACCGGTGCATCCGATTCGAGGGCGAAGAGCAAAAGCGAACACCCTGTCACGCCGTAAATCTCGCCGGTCGCAATGCTACCCATCTCGGCGTCTTCCGGGAGGTTGGTGTCAATCAGCAATTGCCAGTGCCAGCCGCCGACCGTCTCCGGCAGCGTAAACTCGACGAGGTCGTGATAGCCGTTCAGCACCATCAGCAAAGTGGCATCCTCGCCGCGCCTGCGGATGCCGGTCGGCTGGGCGCGGCCGTCCATCAGCATGCCGAAGCATTCCATGTTCATATCTGCCCAATCTTCGGGTTTCATCTCGGCGCCCGAGGCGTTGATCCAGGTCACGTCCTTGACGCCCAGCTCCTCGTTGTAGACCCCGGTCAGAAACCGCGTGCGGCGCAGGATCGGGTATTGGCGGCGCAGCGCCGTCAGCTTCTGCACGAAGCGGATCAGTGTCTGACCCTCTTCGCACCAATCCCAGTCGACCCAGCTGAACTCGTTGTCCTGGCAATAGGCATTATTGTTGCCCTCCTGCGTGCGGGCGAACTCGTCGCCGGCGAGCAGCATCGGGGTGCCTTGCGCCAGCAGCAGGGTGGCGAGGAAGTTGCGCCTTTGGCGGCCGCGCAGGGCATGGAC
>JBARIB010000246.1:0-2404 GCA_049799535.1 Allostellaceae bacterium
GACTTACGACGAGTGCCTGACCTTCACCGTAGATGACAAGGGCAGAGAGGTGATCATCAATGGCCGGGTGCCGGCAAAGGTCTTCTTTCCGCAAGAATTCCTTTGCCTCATAGAGCTGAGCCGCCAGTTCGAATTCATCGGCTGGTACAATGATTTCAACTTTACCGCCGAGCTCAAGCCTGAAGGCCGGCATATCGCTATTCTGCGCAAGCGCTGACTGCCGCGAGCTGCTCGGCGGCTTCGGCCTCTTGCTCGATGCGGAGAGCGTCGTTGAATTTGTTGAAGAACCCGCAGAGCGTAATGCGCAAGGTCAATTCGACGATCTGCGCCTCGCTGAAGTGCCGCCGTAGGCGGTCGAACAAGGTATCCGGGATACGGTTTGGGCGTTCCCACGCAGCGATCGCGTATTCGACGACAAGCTTGTCCCGTTCGTCGAACTCAGGGTGGTCGTCGTAATCCAAAGCGCGCTCGACGCCGGCTGGAGAGACCCCTTCGACGACCAGGAACGGCGTGTGATGCCCTACGCAATAATCGCATTCATTGAGCTTCGAGACTGTGACGATCGCCAGTTCGAGAACTCGCTTCGGCAAGCTTGCCGCCTCGCGCAGTTCGATCAGCATCGCCATCAGATGGCGCAGCGCCGCCGGCACATGCGCAAACACGGCGACCTGGTTGCGGAACGGACCGTATTGCGCGGCGAACCGCTCGTAGATCGCCGCGAGGTCGGGCGGCAACTCGCTGGACGGGATATTGCGAACCCGGGCCACGTCATGCCTCGTTGGTGAACAGCCGCTGGGCGTCCGGCTGCGCCATCTCCGGAGCCAGCTTGTCGAAGCGCCCGGTCTGCCGCAGTTCGTCGGCGATCTGCCGGGTTAGCGACATCGCCATCAGTGCCACCTGGCTGGCAGTGCTGGCGCGGGCAACGCCGAGCGCTTCGAGCTCTGCCACGCTCGGTGAGCCGGCGCGCACGTTGATGTTGATCGGCGCCCCGAGCGCCTTGACCAAGCGCCCGATCGTCGCAGGATCGCGTAAGGTGATCGGATAGAAGCAATCCGCGCCGGCGGCCAAATAGGCTCTGCCGCGCTCGACGGCCTGCTCGAAACGCGAGGCCTCGTCCCCGATGTTTCGCAGATAGAGATCGGTCCGGGCATTGATCACGATCGGCACGGCTGCGGCCTTAGCTGCCTCGCGGGCGGCGCGGATCCGGTCGGCGGCATCCGCGACGCTCCGGATCGGAACCGCGCCGCGCAGGATCCCGTCCTCGAGATTGACCCCGACCGCGCCCGCCCCAATGATGTCGGCCACCGAGGCCATGACTGCATCGGGCGTGTCACCGTAGCCCGCCTCGATATCGGCGGTGACCGGCACTCGGGCGACGCGCACGATGCGGGCCGTTGCGGCGACGACTTCCGTCCAGGGTGTCTGCTCGCCGTCGGCGTAGCCGAGCGACCAGGCGACGCCTCCGCTCGTCGTGGCGATCGCATCAAACCCGGCAGCCACAAAGACCCGCGCGCTCAGCGCGTCCCACGCATTCGGCAGCAATAGCAGCCGCGGCCCGCAATGCTTGTTGCGAAAGAATTCCGCCTGCTGCGCCTGCTCCGCCCTGTTCATCCTAAGCTCCTGGCCGGGTTATCGATATCCCGCGTTCAACCCTCCTCCCGGGCGGAAGTCGCGTCAAGCCGCCGAATTTTCCGTCTGCGTCCAAACAGGGTCGCTGCGCCATTATGCTTCAAAAGCCTAATGTTAGTTCCCGCATGTTCCCGGAATATTCTCTTTTCGAGGATTACGCGATCGATTACACTGATCATGGATAAAGGCTGGTCAAGACAGGGGCCTGGCATGAGCGCTGATTATGCCGAAGGCGAACCCGCCGAGCGAACAGTCGCCCGGTTTCTGTGCGCATATCATAAGGTCTGGCAAAAATATTTCCCGGGCCTCAACAAGCGCGCGCACTGGCATGTCATGTTTTCCGCCAGACGCAGCCCTGAGCAAGGGGTTTCTTGCCGATCGATCCACCGTACTCTTTACGGTCTGTACGGTACTGATATCCGTACCTGTATCGAGCGAATAAAGGACAGCGAGAGGGACGGATTCATCGGGGTGATCGACCCGTCGGGCCAGCCCTGTGCACCCTCGGCCGGTTGCCTTATTAAGGCGACGGACAAGTTGCACGACAGCTTCGGTCATCATTGCCGGGATACAATCGCCGAGGTTTGCGCAGTATCGGGCGGTCACGCACGTCCTGGTGCGCTGCCCCACGCTTGCGATGACGGCGCCATCTCGGAGATTTTTGGGTTTTTCAACAGCTACGACCAGAAATGGCGGGAAACCTGCGAGGAAATCGTCAGACAGAAAGGGCTAACTCCGGCGCACGCCAATGACGCCATGGATCATCTGGTGACCT
>JBARIB010000247.1:0-2274 GCA_049799535.1 Allostellaceae bacterium
TCCTTGCACACTACGGCCTGCGCATTGCTGCCGACTCGAACCGACGAGATCGAATCATTGGGCAAGCCGATCGCGGCCGAATTGGGATACACGCCAATGCCCTTGAGGACGCATGACCCCTTGAAACCCGCATCCGTGAAAAACGCTACTTGGCCGATCCCCGGAGTACATTCGGTCGTGCCGGCCGGCCGAACGCTCGCTGAGGAGATTTGATCGTTTCCAACGCGGCTATCGTTGAGAAAGCTTACGCTGCTACCGAGAAGGATGCAGTTTCCTTGAAACCCGTTGTCCTTGCAAACGACGGTTTCTGCATTGCTTCCCACTCGAACCGACGATATCGAATCGTTGGGCAAGCCGATCGCGGCCGAATTGGCGTAGTCGCCAAATTCCTTGACGACGCAGGGAGCCAGGAAATCGGCGTTCTCGAAAAACGCCACCTGGTTGCTTCCCGGCATACATTCGGTTGTGCCGGCGAGCTGAACCTTCGCTGAGGAGACTTGATCGTTTCCCACGTGGTTGCCGTTGACAAAGCTCACACTGGTGCCCAGAAGGATGCAGTCCCCGTGGAATCCGTTGTCCTTGCAGATCACGGCCTGGGCATTGCTTCCCAAGCGAACCGACGAGATCGAGTCGTTGGGCAGACCGATCGCACCCGAATTGGGGTACTCGCCAATGCCCTTGACGACACAGGATCCCTTGAAACCCGCATCGGTGAAAAACGCGGCTTGACCCGGTCCGGGATCGCACCCTGCCCACACCGTCGGGCTGAACAGCAACGCAATGACAATGGCTATCGAAGCGAGAAGACTCCTTTCGTACAGCCGGCGCTTTACCGATAGCGACCGGGGTTCGAATCTGTCATCTATGGACGCCGCATGGCGAAGGGTTATCTTCATTGTCCGTTCTCCGAATTCGCTGGTACCGTCGTGACTTCCGAGGAAGCAATGATGGATACCGCAGTCCGGAACGGAGAACTTCGAGATGCGCTTGATTTACCCTTACGATGAACTTGTCTTTTCCTTAAGAAATACCTGTTTTCGACTAAACGCGTTTCCGCCGGTTGGTCCACCACCGAGGGAGAGTGGTGGAACCAATGTCGGTAACGGCGCGTGCCAGACCGGCGGCGAATTACCGTCCCCCGCCGCCCGCCCTGACCTCGAGCCCAAAGGTGCGTCGGCGGGCAACCTCCTCGGTCACCGCGCTCGTCGACCCGCTTTGGTTGTGTAGCGGGGCGTCGACTGAAAGCGGCGCCCCGCCCCGTGCGCCATTGGCAAGCCGCGGCTCTCTCGCTAGACTTAACGGTTAAGAAGCGGGCGCGACACAACCGGCATTTCCGCGCCACCTTCTCTAGCGGAGGCCTACATGCACGACGGGCGTTACGCGGCCCCTCGCACGCCGCACGGTCCCGCATTTGATGCGCGGGATCGGCCTGCGCGCTCCGGCTTGCTTCGGTGGCCGGTCGCATCAGCCGCGGTATTGCTCGCTTCCTGTCAGCCAGCCGGCATATTGGATCCGCAGGGTCCGATTGCGTCGGCGCAGCTGCTCCTGCTGATCAACTCGACGGCGATCATGCTGGTCGTCGTGGTTCCCGTGATCTTGGCGACCTTGGGATTCGCCTGGTGGTACAGGTCGTCCAATCCTCGTGCCGGCCGCGCCCCGGACGAAAGCTACGAAGGGCGCATCGAATTTGTCACCTGGTCGATCCCGGCGCTGATCGTGATCTTGCTGAGCGGGGTCATCTGGATCGGTTCCCATCAGCTCGATCCGCGCGCGCCGATCCCGGCAGACGCCAAGCCGCTGCGGGTCGAAGTCGTCGCGCTCGATTGGAAATGGCTGTTTATTTATCCCGATCAGGGCGTTGCTGCCGTCAACCAGCTGGTCGTGCCGGTGGGAACCCCGATCGAGTTCCGTCTCACCTCGGCGACGGTGATGAATTCGTTCTTCGTGCCGCAGCTCGGCAGCCAGATCTACACGATGGGAGGAATGACCACCCACCTCAACCTGCTCGCGGCTGCGACCGGCGAATATCCCGGCTTTTCGGCAAATTTCAGCGGCGACGGATTTGCCGAGATGCGGTTCATCGCCAAGGCGGTGCCGCCCGCCGATTTCGATGCCTGGGTCGTGCAGGTGCGGGGCTCGGGATCTGCGCTCGACGAGGCCGCCTACGCCGCATTGGCAAAGCCGAGCATAGCCGTGCCGCCGACGACCTATCGTTCGGTGGAGCCGAAGCTGTTCGACCGCATCATCGAGCAAACGGCGGCGGGTCCTGGAAAG
>JBARIB010000248.1:0-11627 GCA_049799535.1 Allostellaceae bacterium
GCTCAGCACGGTGCGCCGCCGCACCAGGCTGGCGTGCTGCCAGATCATCGCCAGCGGCAGACGCGCCTGACGCAGCCGCTCGCCCGAAAGCGTGGCCAGATTGGTATCGTTGAGCCAGATTTCTCCGGCGGTCGGGCGGAGCATGCGGGAGATGCAACGTAGAAGCGTCGTCTTACCGCTGCCATTGCCGCCGAGCACAACGACAAGCTCGCCGGCCTCGATGCTCAGATCGAAGTCAGCAAGCGCCAGCTTGCCGTTGGGGTAGCGCATCGTCAGGCCGCGGACCCGCAGCATGACGCCCTCCGAGATGGTCGGCCGGCCTCAGCTCAGCTTTTCAAGGTCGATGTTGAGCGTCTTGACGAGGTCGCGGATACCGTCATAGGCGCCGTCGGTCTGCGGCACCAGCCGAGTTATGCCCGCGCCGACCATGATCTTGCGATCCGCCGGGTCGAGCGTCGAAAGGTCGAGATTTTGCAGCACCACGATCACCCGTTTCTTGAAGTCCGGCGGCAGGTCGCTGCGCACCGCAAACGGGTCGGTCGGGATCGGGTCTGACTTCCACAAAAAGACCAGGTCGCCGTCCTTGTAGTGGCCGCGCTGCATGGCGGATTCGAGCTGCTCGCTGTCTTGTGATTGTAAAGGGCCTCGAAAGATGAGGTATGGCTGCCCGCGTAGATCGCGCGCACATCCTTGTCGGGGTCAAGCCCGGCCTTGCGCAGCCCGTAGGCCGGAAACAGATGGCCCGAGGTCGAGGCCGGGTCGGAAAACGCGAAACTGTGCCCCTTGATCTCGGCGACGGTTTTGATGCCCGACGCAGGGTAGGTGACGATGCTGGCCCAGTAGCTGTTGGGCTTGCCGTCCGCGGTGCCGAACGCGGCAACCGCCTCGGCCTTCGCGACCTGATGGGCGAGCACGTAGCCGAGCGGTCCGAATTCGCCGATCTCGAGCTTGCCGTTGCGCATCGCTTCGATCTCGGCGTTATAGCTGGTCGCGACAAAAACCTCGACCTTGCAGCCGAGCTTATCGCCGATCAGCTCGCCGACCTTCTGGTAGATCGGGACCAAACGAGCCGCCGTGTCATAGGGCTCGACGCCAAAGCGCACCGTACCCCCATTGGGGCAGTCATTCGCCTCCGCCGCCATTGCGGAAGTGCCGCTCGCCAGCCCGAGCATGATCGCACCGGCCAAGATCCAGGACTTCTTGCGCATACGTCTCTCCCCGCTCGGATCGCACTGCGCCGGAAGTTAGGATCGGTAAACAGCCGTTTGATGAAAGATGTGTGATGGTTCGATGACAGTTCAGATGCCCTTGCGGCTAAAAGTGGATGGCGCGCCCGTAAGCATCGAGCACGGCCTCGTGCATCGTCTCCGACAGGGTCGGGTGCGGGAAGATCGTGCGGATCAGTTCCGTTTCGGTAGTTTCGAGCGTTTTGGCGATCGTGTAACCCTGGATCAGCTCCGTTACCTCCGCGCCGACCATATGCGCGCCTAACAACTCACCGGTCTTGCTGTCGAACACCGTCTTGACCATCCCTTCGGGCTCGCCGAGCGCTATCGCCTTGCCGTTGCCGATAAACGGGAAATGGCCGATTTTGAGGTCGTAACCGGCCTCGCGGGCGGCCTTTTCGGTTAAGCCGACGCTGGCGACCTGTGGCCGGCAATAAGTACAGGCAGGGATATTTCGTACATCGAGCGGGTGCACATCGTTGACCCCCGCGATCCGCTCGACGCAGATTACCCCCTCGTGGCTTGCCTTGTGAGCCAGCCATGGCGGCCCGACAAGATCGCCGATCGCATAAATCCCGGGCTCACCGGTGCACAGCCATTCATCGACGACGACATGGGTTCTGTCGACGACGACGCCTGTGTTCTCGAGGCCGATATCTTCAACATTGCCAACAATACCGACGGCGAGGATCACCCGCTCGACGGTCGCTTCGGCTAGTTCACCGTCCGCCTCGATCCGCGCGGTGACGGTCTCGCCACTTTGCTCCAGGGCTTTAACCGTCGCCGCGGTGTGGATCTTTATCCCTTGCTTCTCAAAGGATTTGCGGGCGAAGGCGGAGATCTCCTCGTCCTCGACCGGAAGCACGCGATCGAGCACTTCGACCACCGTCACCTCGGTGCCCATGTCGTGGTAGAAGCTCGCGAATTCGATGCCGATCGCGCCCGAGCCTACGACCAGCAGGGATTTGGGGATCGCCTTCGGGACCATCGCTTCCTTGTAGGTCCACACGCGCTCGCCGTCGGGCTCGAGCCCGGGCAGGCTGCGCGCCCGCGCCCCTGTAGCAAGCACGATGTGCTCGGCGCCGAGCTCGGCAACGGGATTGCCGTCCGTCGCCACCGCCAGCCGCCCCTTTCCAGCCAAGCGGCCATGCCCGTCGAAGACGGAGACCTTATTCTTCCGTAATAGGTAGGCGACGCCGTTCGACAGCTGCTTTGCGACAGCACGGGACCGTGCCACGACCTTAGATGCGTCGTAGCTGATATCCTTCGCGGAAAAACCGAAATCGTCGAGACGATGCAGCAGATGGTGAATTTCCGAACTGCGCAATAGCGCCTTGGTCGGGATGCAGCCCCAGTTGAGACAAATACCGCCCAGATGCTCGCGCTCGACGAGCGCTGTCTTCATTCCTAGCTGGGCCGCTCGGATCGCTGCGACGTAACCACCCGGACCGCCGCCCATCACGATCAAGTCGAACGTATTCTCGGCCATCCCGCCATCTCCGCTGTGCCCCTCACCTCCCGCTGATACGGGCCTCCGCCTCGCCCTGCTTGCGGGGAAACGGCCGGGATAAGGGGTGGAGCGCCGTTATAGCAGCATGGTTAGCGGATCTTCGACGAGCTTCCTGAAAGCCGCGAGGAACTGCGCACCGACCGCACCATCGACGACCCGGTGATCGCAGGCGAGAGTGCAACTCATCACCGTCGCAATCGCGAGCGCGCCGCTTTTGACGATCGGCCGCTGCTCGCCAGCGCCGACGGCCAATATGCCGCCATGCGGCGGATTGATAACCGCTGCGAAATCACGGATCCCGAACATGCCGAGGTTCGAGATGGAGAAAGTCCCGCCCTGGAACTCCTCGAGCTTCAATTTGCCGGCGCGGGCGCGCGCGGCAAGGTCTTTGGTCTCATTGGCGATAGTCGCCAGCCCTTTGCGGTCGGCATTCTTGACGATCGGCGTGATCAAGCCGTCCTCGAGGGCGACTGCCACGGCGATATCGACTGTATCCCAGAGAAGGATCGCCTCGTCGCTCCACGAAGCGTTCGCTGCGGGGACCTGACGCAAGGCGAGCGCTGTCGCGTGGATAACGAAATCGTTGACCGAAATCCGGTAGGCCTCCGATTTCGCGTTTAGCTCAGCGCGGAATTTCAGCAGTTCGTCGATCTCACAATCAACCGTCAGGTAGAAATGCGGGATCGTTTGTTTTGATTCGGTCACCCGTCTGGCGATGACGCGCCGCATCGCGCTGAGCGGCCGCTCCGAATAGGGCGGATTGCCGGCGAGTGCCAGCACCCTTTCTTTGGACAAGGCCGGAGATCGCGCGGGCGCAGCGGGCGAAACCTGCGGTGCTATCGCGGGCCGAGGCGGCGCAACTGTCGGAGCGCCGCGCATCGCTGACAATGCCGCTTCAATATCGGCCTTGACGATGCGGCCCTGAGGTCCGGAGCCGGTGATCGCGCCGAGGTCGAGACCCGCTTGTTGTGCCATCCGCCGTGCCAACGGACTAGCGAAGATGCGGCCGTTACCGCCGCGGTCTCTTGCAGACGGCAGCTGGGTTGCCGATGCCGCTCCGACTGCGATCGTCGGGGATGCCTCATCCGTGGGAGGCGCATTAGTGGCGGGCTTGGACGGCGCCGCAGGACCCTTCTCGAGGGCCGATGGATCTTCTCCCTCGCCGAGCAGCACTGCGATCGGCTGGTTGACTTTGACCCCCTGCGCGCCCTCTGGAACAAGGATCCTGCCGAGGCGCCCGTCATCGATCGCCTCGAACTCCATTGTCGCCTTGTCGGTCTCGATCTCAGCGAGTACGTCGCCTGAATGGACCTCGTCACCCTCCTTCTTTAGCCACTTTGCGAGGTTGCCTTCGGTCATTGTCGGCGACAGTGCCGGCATCAGGATCTCGATGGGCATGATCTCCTGCCTTTGTAGGGCTCGGGGCCGGATACGATAGCTATCGGTAGGCGGCCTCGCGTGCGGCGGCGACTATGTCTGCAACCTGTGGTACCGCTAACTGCTCGAGATTAGCCGCGTAGGGCAGCGGTACGTCCTTTCCGGCGACCCGCTTCACCGGCGCGTCGAGCCAGTCGAAACACTCCTCCATCATGATCGCCGCGATCTCCGAGCCGATCCCAGCAAAGGGCCACCCCTCTTCGACCGCCACTACGCGGCTGGTCTTCTTGACCGATTCAACTACCGTCTGAATGTCGAACGGGCGCAACGTCCGCAGATCGATAATTTCTGCTGAAATACCGAGCTTATCGAGCTCTTCGCCCGCCTGCATCGCCAGCTTCACCATCCGCGAGAACGCTGTGATGGTGACATCCTCGCCGCGCCGGGCGATGCGCGCCTTTCCGATAGGCACGATGAATTCAGCATCATCCGGCACCGCAAAACTCTCGCCATAGACGAGTTCGTGCTCGAGAAAGACGACAGGATTCGGGTCGCGGATCGCGGACTTCAGCAAGCCCTTATGATCGGCGCCGGTATAAGGGGCCACGACCTTAAGGCCGGGGCAATGCGCATACCAGCTCGCGTAGCATTGCGAATGCTGGGCGGCGACACGTGCGGCAATGCCATTGGGTCCGCGGAATACAATCGGGCAGCTCATCTGGCCGCCAGACATGTAGCGGGTCTTCGAAGCCGAATTGATGACCTGATCGATCGCCTGCATCGCGAAATTAAAGGTCATGAATTCGACGATCGGACGCAGGCCGGCAAAACCGGCACCGACCCCAAGCCCGGTAAACCCCTGCTCTGTAATCGGCGTGTCGATAACGCGGCGAGGCCCGAATTCCTGCAAGAGGCCCTGGCTCACCTTGTAGGCGCCCTGGTACTCGGCAACCTCTTCACCGAGCAGGAAAACAGTGTCGTCCCGCCGCATTTCCTCGGCCATCGCATCGCGCAAGGCCTCGCGCACGGTCATGGTGGTCGTCTTCCCGGTGTATTCCGCCTCTGCAGCGATGACCGGCCGAGCGGTAGCGGCTGCGGCTGGAACCGGCGACGGACGCGTGGCAGGGGCCTCCTGCGGTGCCTTGCGGCGCGTCTCGACCGCCGGAGCGGTTCTTTCGCCCGCTGCAACTTCCTCACCGTTCGCTGAAATCAGCGCAATCGGGGTGTTGACCGCGACGTGCTCGGTGCCTTCGGGAACCACGATCCTTGCGAGCACGCCTTCGTCGATAGCTTCCACCTCCATCGTCGCCTTGTCGGTCTCTATTTCGGCGAGCGCATCGCCGGCCCTGACGGGTTCGCCCTCGTGTTTGAGCCAACGCGCGATCTTGCCTTCGGTCATTGTCGGCGACAGAGCCGGCATCAGGACTTCGGTAGCCATCGCTTTGTCCAGATCTCCTCCAGCAGGCCGCTTGATAGCTCAGGCCTCGGCCAGCACATCGGTCCACAGCTCAGCCGGATCCGGCTCGGGGCTGTCCTGCGCAAACTGCGCCGCCTCGGCAACGATGTTCCTGACCTGGCTTTCGATATCCTTGAGCTGCTCCTCGCTCGTGCCGTTCTCGAGCAAGCGGTGCCGCACCTGCTCGATCGGATCATGCTCTGTGCGCATCCGGTTGACCTCCTCGCGGGTGCGATATTTGGCCGGGTCTGACATCGAGTGCCCACGATAACGATAGGTCATCATCTCCAGGATAATCGGCCCCTGGCCTGACCTTGCGTGCTCGGCCGCGGCCAGACCGGCTTCATAAACCGCCAGCACATTCATGCCATCGACCTGCTCGCCCGGAATCCCGTACGCGCCGCCGCGATGAAACAGGTCGGTCCGGGCCGAGGCGCGATCAATCGAGGTGCCCATTCCGTATCGGTTGTTCTCGATGACATAGACCACCGGCAGCTTCCACAGCGACGCCATGTTGAAGCTTTCGTATACTTGGCCCTGATTAATCGCGCCGTCGCCGAGATAAGTAAGGCAAATCTGGCCGTTGCTCCGATACTTGTGAGCAAAGGCGAGACCAGTTCCGATCGGCACTTGGGCGCCGACAATGCCGTGGCCTCCGAAGAAGTTCTTTTCGCGGCTGAACATGTGCATGGAGCCGCCCTTGCCTCGGGAATAGCCGGTCCGGCGCCCCGTCAGTTCGGCCATGACGCCCTTGGGGTCCATGCCGCAAGCCAGCATATGGCCGTGGTCCCGATATGAGGTGACGACGGTGTCGCCTTCTTTCAGGGCCGCCTGCATACCCACTACAACCGCCTCCTGGCCGATATAAAGATGACAGAAGCCGCCGATCAGGCCCATGCCGTACATCTGCCCGGCTCTCTCTTCGAAGCGCCGGATCAACAGCATATCGCGGTAGTATTGGAGCAGTTCTTTTGGGGAGACGCCTAGGTCGGCGAATTGGACCGTATCGGACTTGCGCTTGACTGCCATTTCGCTTCCTCCACGCGGCCACCGGGGGAAGCGGCCGCGAGATTTTGCCCGGAGCATGGTAACAGATCCATGGGTTTGCAACCCAGCCTTGGTCAAATACTTGGGAGCAAGCGAATTCTGGCGGCGAGCATGAACCCGCCAAACAGCAGGTATGAGACTGGCTCGCTCGAGTTTAGTGCAGACCGGCGGCCGGCTGCATGATCACGATGTCGTCGGGTGATACCAGGTTTAGAGTCGCCCGGATTCGTTCGTCGAGCAGGTCCGGATCGACGTGATCGGGCCTGAGCTCGGATACCTTGTGTTCCAGCGCCGAACGCTGCGCTCGCACCGTTTCGAGGGTGGCGGTTGCAGTACGAAGCTCGCGATTCAAACGCAGCCACGCGCCGAACCCTCGGCTACCCTCAACGAGGTGGTAACCGAAATAGCAGGTCAGCGAAATTCCAAGGATTGGACCGACCAGAAAGCGGGCGCGCCGCCGCAATGCGCGGAATGGGATCACGTTGCCAGAGGACCATTTAAATGCCGCAGGGTCAATCGGCGCAGCGCATTAGGGTCAAGGATCTCCTTCGCCTGCGCTATCGGCGCAACACCGAGCGTCCGGCATAAACTGCCGATGACCCGAGCTGTTCTTCGATCCGGATCAGTTGGTTGTACTTGGCGAGGCGGTCGGACCGCGAGAGCGATCCCGTCTTGATCTGCCCGCAATTGGTCGCCACCGCGAGGTCGGCTATCGTCGTATCCTCTGTTTCGCCGGAGCGATGCGAAAAAACCGTGCCGTAATTGGCCCGCTGCGCGATTTCTACTGCTTCGAGGGTCTCCGACAAGGTGCCGATCTGGTTGACCTTGACCAGCAACGCATTGGCGATGCCGCGACTGATCCCGTCGCGCAGCCGCTGCGGGTTGGTGACGAACACATCGTCCCCGACGAGCTGGGTCTTGCCGCCGAGTTCACGCGTCAGCTGAGCCCAGCCTTCCCAGTCGTCCTCGGCCATTCCGTCCTCGATCGATACGATCGGGTAGCGGCGGACGAGATCGGCCCAATAGGCAACGACGCCGGAAGCATCGAGAGTCTTGCCCTCCCCGGCGAGGTGATAGGCGCCCTCGCGGTAGAATTCGCTGGCGGCCGGGTCGAGCGCCAGCACCACGTCGTCCCCCGCGTGGTACCCGGCGGCCTCGATCGCTTTCATGATCATGCCCAATGCCGCATCGGCCGAGGCGAGATTGGGCGCAAACCCGCCCTCATCGCCGACATTCGTGTTGTGACCGGCATCGGCGAGTTTCTTGCGCAAAGCGTGGAAGATTTCGGCCCCGGCGCGAATCGCCTCGGTGCAAGAGGCGGCGCCGACCGGCATGACCATGAATTCCTGAATGTCGATCGGGTTGTCGGCATGAACCCCACCGTTGATGATGTTCATCATCGGAACCGGAAGGGTGCGGGCGAAGACGCCCCCGACGAAGCGATATAAGGGCATACCGGATTCGGCTGCGGCGGCTTTCGCACAGGCGAGACTGACAGCGAGGATCGCATTGGCGCCAAGCCGGGATTTGTTCGGCGTGCCATCAAGCTCGAGCAGAACACGGTCGACTGCGAGCTGGTCCTCAGCCTCGAACCCAGAGAGCGCATCAAGTATTTCGCCGTTCACGGCGTCGACGGCCTGCCGCACCCCGCGGCCACCGTAGCGCGGCCCGCCATCTCGCCTTTCAATCGCCTCGTGCGCGCCCGTAGATGCCCCGGATGGGACGGCTGCGCGGCCGGTCGTTCCGCTTTCCAGCGTGACGTCTACTTCGACGGTGGGGTTTCCTCGGCTGTCGAGGATCTCCCGTGCGTGGATATCGGCAATCGCGGTCATAGTGTCCTCATTCAAGCGCGACCTGCGCAGAACAGGCCTTCGCGAGCCGGTCGAAAGCAGCGAGAGTTTCGAGAAGCGTCGGGAGCGCCTTTAACGGCAGCATGGTCGGCCCCTCGCATGGGGCGCGGTCGGGGTCCTGGTGGGTTTCGATGAACATCGCGGCGACGCCGACCGCCGCCGCGGCGCGGGCGAGGACGGGTCCGAATTCCCGCTCACCGCCCGAACGATCGCCTAAGGCGCCAGGCTGCGCCACAGCATGCGTGGCGTCGAACACGACCGGATAGCCGGTGCGCGCCATTATCGGCAATGCGCGGAGATCCACGACCAGCGTGTTATAGCCGAAGCTGGTTCCTCGCTCGCACAGCAGGATCTTCTGGTTGCCGGTCGATGCAATTTTCGCGGCGACGTTCCGCATATCCCACGGCGCGAGGAACTGCCCCTTCTTAATGTTGATCGGCTTACCGGTGGCGCCCGCCGCCAGCAGCAGATCGGTCTGGCGGCATAGAAAAGCAGGAATCTGCAGGCAATCGACGATCTCGGCGACCGGCGCGCATTGTTCCGGCGCGTGAATGTCGGTCAGCACCGGCAAACCGGTGGTTTCGCGTATTTCGGCGAGCACAGGCAGCGCGGCGTACAGCCCCAGGCCCCGCGGCGACTCGTGCGAGGAGCGGTTCGCCTTGTCGAACGAGGTCTTGTAGATCAGCGCGATGCCGAGCCGGCCGGCGATCTCGGCCAAGGCCGCGCTCATTTCCAGAGCGTGTACGCGCGATTCAAGCGTGTTCGGCCCGACGATGAACACCAGCGGCAGGTCATTACCGAGCTCGATGCCGCCAATCTTTACGTGACGAGGCGCTTCCACCGTCATCGCAAGCAGCCGTGGGCGACAAAGCAATTCCGATGAGATTGCTTCGCTGCGTTCGTAATGACAATTGACTTACACAAGGCGTGACTGATCGATCGCCGCGCGCACAAACGAGGCGAATAGCGGGTGGGGTTCGAAGGGTTTGGATCTCAGTTCGGGATGGAACTGCACACCGATGAACCAGGGGTGATCGGGTATCTCGACGATCTCGGGCAGCATGCCATCCGGAGACATGCCCGAAAAACGCAGCCCGCTCGCCTCAAGGGTCGGCTTGTATCCGATATTCACCTCGTACCGATGGCGATGACGCTCGCTTATTCGGGTGGTGCCATAAATCCCCGCCACCCGGCTCTCGGGCTCGAGTATCGCTTCGTAGGCTCCCAACCGCATGGTCCCGCCAAGATCGCCGTCTGACTCGCGCCGTTCCAAGGTGTTGCCACGCGTCCATTCGGTCATCAGTCCGACAACCGGATGCTCGCAGGGACCAAATTCGGTGGAACCTGCCCCGCGCAGCCCGGCGAGGTGCCGCGCCGCCTCGATTACCGCCATCTGCATGCCAAAGCAGATCCCGAAATAGGGAAGGCGCCGTTCCCGCGCAAAGCGCGCCGCCGCGATCTTGCCCTCCGATCCGCGCTCGCCGAAGCCGCCTGGCACGAGGATACCGTGAACGCCTTCGAGTTGGCGGAGCGCCTGGGATTCGGCTTCGAACACCTCCGAATCGATCCAATCGACGCTGACACCGACATTATTGGCGATGCCGCCATGGGTCATCGCCTCGGCCAGGGATTTGTAGCTATCCGGCAAATGCGTGTACTTGCCGACAATGGCGATCGTGACCCGTCCCTCCGGCTTGTGGATACGGCTGACGATTTCGTTCCACAGGATGAGATCGGGTTCCGGAGCATCGAGGCCGAAATGGGCACACACCTCCCGGTCGAACCCCTCCTCATGATAGGCGCTGGGAACCGCATAAATCGTTTCGACATCGATGGCCGGGATGACGCGGCTTTCACGCAAATTGCAAAACAGCGCGATCTTCTTGCGCGCGGCAGGCGGGATCGGCCGCTCGCAACGGCATAGCAAGATGTCCGGCTGAATGCCGAGGCCGAGCAGCTCCTTCGTCGAATGCTGGGTCGGCTTGGTCTTGAGCTCGCCCGCCGAGGCGATCCACGGCACCAAGGTCAAATGCACGAAGAGCACGCGCTCCCGCCCGAGCTCGTTGCCGAGCTGGCGAATTGCTTCGAGAAACGGCAGGCTTTCGATATCGCCGACAGTGCCGCCGATCTCGCAGATCACAAAATCCTCACCGGCGAGATCGGCTAGGATGAATTCCTTGATAGCGTCGGTGACATGGGGGATTACCTGAACGGTCGCTCCAAGATACTCGCCTCGCCGTTCCCGGCCGATCACAGTGGAGTAGATCCGGCCGGTCGTGACCGAATCGCTGCGGCGTGCGGCGACCCCAACGTAGCGCTCGTAATGGCCAAGATCGAGATCGGTTTCCGCGCCGTCGTCGGTGACGAAGACCTCCCCATGCTGGTAGGGGCTCATCGTCCCAGGATCGACGTTGAGGTACGGATCGAGCTTGCGTAGCCTCACTTTGAACCCGCGTGCCTGCAACAGCGCTCCGAGCGCTGCTGCCGTGAGACCCTTGCCGAGTGAGGAGACCACGCCGCCGGTAATGAATATGAACCGCGTCATGGAACTCCAGCTTACAGCATCCGGTGCGCTCGTCACATGGGTTAATAGAACGCAGCGCGACGATTCGCTGCTCTGCCCGCTCAACGCGCCAGTGGCGCGGCCGGCTGCGCCGGTTCAGCAGGCGGCGCCGGTGTCTGCGGCGCTGCCGGTGTGGTCGGTGCGGAGGGAATCGCCGGCGATGCCGGCACGCCCTGTTCGAGAATCGAGCGGGGCGCGCGCTCGCGATTGTTCAGCACAACCAGCATTACGCTCGTTGTCATGAACGCAGCCGCAAGAACGGCGGTCGCGCGCGTCAACAGGTTGGCGGTCGAGCGCCCGGTCATGAACCCTGACATCCCCCCGCCGCCAATGCCAAGCGCGCCGCCCTCGCTCTTCTGCAGCAGGATTACTCCGACCAGAGCGATGGCGATCAGGATGTGGATCGCAAGAAGCAGAATGATCATCGGGCTTATTTATTCATTCCCGATGCGGCTGACCAGCACTCACTCGCCATCACGGGGACAACTCCGGGCAATCGCAAAGAAATCATCGGCATTGAGGCTGGCTCCGCCGACGAGGGCACCGTCTACTTCGGAAAGGCCGAGGATCTGAGACGCGTTCCTCGGGTTGACTGAGC